>JAZUKP010000043.1:0-23301 GCA_045643345.1 Anaerovoracaceae bacterium
TTTCCTGCACCGTTTTCTCCGATCAAACCGTGAATTTCGCCCCGTTTTACAGAGAGAGACATATTTCTGAGAGCCACTACACCCGGGAATTTTTTTGTAACATTTTTTAGTTCAACTGCACATTCACTCATGGTCTATCCATAGATTAAAACAAGCAACGGATGCACAAATGCCAACCATTTGTGCATCCTAAAAAAACAGCTATTCTTATAAAAAACGCAACGATTAATACTGGTTGCAGTTTTCTCCGTTGATAACCACGACAGGAGCATATACTGTGCGCTCAACTTTTTCACCCTGGATTGCTTTGTAAGCATTCATCACAACCTGATAGCCCATCTCCTCCGGCTGCTGTGCAACAGTTGCCTTTACCAGTTCACCGGCCTTAATCAGTTCGATTGCGGAAGCATTACCATCGAATCCAACAATAGTAATATCTGTAACGCCGGCAGATTTGCAAGCATTCATAGCACCGATTGCAGTATCATCGTTGTGGCAGAAAACAACATCGATTTGATCGGGATATGCACTTAACAGGTCTTCCATTGTTTTTGTTGCACCATCTGTAGTGTTCTGTCCAGAAAGAGCGGAGAGGACCTTAATGCCTTTTTCCTTGCATACAGTTTCATAACCTTCACGGCGCATATTGGAAGTATTGTCGCCTTCCTGTCCGTAAATAATCACTGCATTTGCATTTTCGCCAACAACAGAAGCTGCCCAGAGTGCGCCTTCCTTGGCGGCATCTACATTGGATGTACCAACAAAGCAGACTTCTCCTTCCACACCGACCTCTGTATCAACAGCAAGAACCGGAATCTTATTGTCGATTGCAGCCTTAAGAGCTGCTGCTGCCGCGCCGGCATCATTCGGTGCGCAGACAATTGCGTCACAGCCGGCACCAATCTGCTGCTCAATCATGGCTACCTGTCCTTCGATATCGGATTCTGCTCCGGGACCCACCACGGTAACTTTAATTCCAAGTTCTTTTGCAGCTCTGTCACAACCGTTCTTTACATACCCCCAATACTCGGAAGCAAGTGTTTTGAGAACAACTGCGATTTCAACTTCATCGTCTTTCTTTTCTCCACAGGCTGCCAGTGAAACAACCATAAGGAGCGCAAGAATAAGTGCTAATAATTTTTTCATTTTACTGTCCTTTCTCAAATATTCATTAAAAATTATTTTTCATCCATTCTTTTACAATGGTGATTAACTGTAAGTCGAGCTGCGTTTCTTCCGGAGTGTCATTCTCATAAGTACTGTTATAGGTACAAAAAGCCATATCAATCTGGAATAAAAGCGCCAGCTTTTTCGCATCAACCAAACGCGAGAAATTCCGCATAAGTACATCAAAGCGCTCGTACAAGCCGAAGCTCTTATGATTTCGGACATCGTTACGGATAAACCGTACGCATTCAAGCTCAATCGGTCCCACAAAGCCGATAGGATCAATGCCCCAAAAGTTCTGACCGTCGTTCAAAATATTAAGTTCATGCAGATCGCCGTGAATTACATACTTTTTCTCGTCGGAGAAATTATTAAGATACAGTTTTTCTGCTTCTTTTAATTCTTTCTCAATCTGCTCCGGGAAAAATTTAACGATTGACATGTTTGCAATCTTCTCACGAAGCTCGAACAAATAATCCGGGATATATTTCAGCCCCAAATCTTCCGCATAAGGTGTTGCATCATTTACTACACGCCGGAAGAATTCGGTCAGCTTAATGTTATCCTCAAAGCTGGCGTAGTGAGCAGGCGTAATCTTCGTCATAAGCATCGAATTACAGCTGTCATCCCAGTCAATCAAACGACACATATATGAATCAGGCAAAAAACGGAATGCTTCAAGTTCCCGCTGATAGCGTTCAATAAAATCGGGAATAAACTTAACAATTACCTCCCCGTAAATCAACGATTTCGCCTGGAGTACAAGGCCGAATCTTGATACCTGATTAGGCATAAAGAAAGTTAACTTCCACTTGGAAACCAATTTTGGGATTGCTTCATAAATCTTGTCAATCCATGCAAGCGTTTCCTCGTGGTAATTGAGAAGCAAGCAGCTTTTTATCCCTTCTGTCAAAAGAATTTCTTTATCGAAAAATGCAAGGTTATCTTTGTTATTTGCTTTTCCATAGTTCTTTAAGATAAACTCGGCATACCCTAACTCATAATCGTATGTTAATTTCAAATTGTTTTTAAATCCGTAATAATAGTCCCGTTTGCAGCTTTGTGGCAGCATGCAGGCGGTCTCCTGATAAGGGAAATTAATATCAAAATTTTCCCACAGAAGATCGAAGCGAAAAGCCTCCGGCGATTGAGTAACAATATAGTCGTCCCGATTTAAGCAATTGCTGTAAATATCGGTAAAACCGCCCGTTATTTTTTCTGACGTAATAACGGCATCGAAGGCATCCAGCCGATCAAAATAATCATCGATTAATTCAGAATACAGGAACGGACGAACCGCATCAACAATCACCAGCTTGTCACAGGGATATTTCTCCTTGATTAGCTTCAGTCCGTTATACATCGACTCCAATCTCGTGTTTCCGTTCAGTGCAAAATCAAAATCTGACAACTTCAGCTTCTCAGAATAGTTAATCCACTGTGGGTCCATAACCACGACAACCTTCTCGGTTTTTTCGGAATTAAGCACCGCATCCACGACGTAATCTATTACAGGAAGTCCGGAAAGTAGGTTATACTGCTTGGGGATTGCAGACCCAAATCGGTTTCCGACACCACCGGACATTATCATTACAATATTCATAATCCACCTCCTAGTAAACTTATCACACAATCACGCAACAATCAACATATTTTTGTTATATAACACATTGTTGATTTTTTATCAACAATGTGTTATTCTGTGATAAATTCACTATTTTCGTTTTTGATTTCAAAAGGATTCGACAAATGAGTGTAGGCACCAACATTAAACTCAGAAGACTGTCCATGAAAATGACCCAGCAGGAATTAGCTGACGCCCTGGGTTATACATCACGTTCTACAATTGCCAAAATTGAATCCGGAGAAAATGAAGTCAGCTCCTCAAAACTGGGTAAAATTGCAGAAGTCCTGGATACAACCCCTGCATTTTTCCTCGATGACAAGGAACGAAATACAGCAGAAGCTATCATTCCGCAAACCAACGGAAGAAAAAATCTTGCCGTAATATTAGCCGGTGGGAAATCTACAAGAAATGAACAAATCATACCCAACCAGTTTATCAGCGTTCTTAATAAACCGATTATTATTTACTGCATGGAGAAGTATCAGAATCATCCTGCCATCGACGAAATCTATGCAGTTTGCCTCAAGGGATGGGAAGATATACTGCGTACTTACGCAAAACAATACGGAATCACGAAACTCACAAAAATCGTACCGGCGGGAGCCTCAGCCATTCTCTCGGCACGAAACGCGCTTAACGCCGCTTTAGATTACTACACACCGGAAGATGTGATAATCATTCAGGAGGCAACAAGACCCTTTGTTTCTGTAGACCTAATCTCTACCCTGCTGAATAATGCAAAATCGACAGGAAATGCAATAACCTGCGAGGCAATGAGTGAGATTCTGCAATTCGACATTTCCTCCGACAAGGAAATGCTTCTGAACAAGCAAGGTATTATCGCGGCACAGGCTCCAGAAGCCTATCGGATAGGTGTGCTTGAAGACGCTTTTAAAAAAGCCGCCAAATCAAAAATCCGACTGAATGAAAGTTGCTGTTACATGCTTTTATATCGCCTGGGAGAGAAGCTGCATTTCTTTAAAGGGAATCGGAATAATTTAAAAATAGTGCGGCAAGAGGATATCATCCTCTTTACCGCACTTGCAAAAGCCGGATATTGTTAAATACGCTATCAGGATTTTTCTATTTCCGCAGCAATCCATTCAGCAACTCGTTTTGTTGAACTGCCATCGCAGTACGCGTTCGTCAGTTCCTTGATTTCATTGCGCTCTTTTTTCAGATTATCCTTGCCGTTGGCAACATCTTCGATAAAACGGCAAAGATCATCGGCAGTATATATTTTTTCTCCGCCGGCGCAAATCCTGTCGGTATCCACGGAAAAACCTTCCCTGGATTTGTATTCTTCGAAATCTTCCCAGGTAAGACCTATCGGTTTATCCACCAACATATAGTCGTAATAAACGGAGGAATAGTCTGTAAGCAAAGCATCGGACATCGCAAGCATCTCATAGGAAAGAATATTGTTATCCTTAAAGAAGGCATCGCTTATAATTCGAAGATTGGAAAAGCTATCCAAATTAAGGTAGCTCATGTTCTGTGAAAAATGCGGCTTTAAAAGAATCAGAACATCATTTTTCGCTGCACAGGCATTAATCCGTTCTGCCGCTTCCTGATCATGGATTACAGGGATTGTAACCGAACTCGTCATCATTCTTCCACTCTTGTGCTGACGCCAGGTCGGATACCACACAATAAGTTTGCTTGCCGTCAGCCAATCGGGTTTTGTCTCGGCATGATAAGTCACCAAAGTATCATTCCTTGGATAGCCCAAAGCTTTTGTGGTCGTTAGTTCATTCAGAGAATGTTCGTAACGAGTAGGATTTTCGAAGAACTCCGATTGAATCAATAAATTATCCAAGGCCCTTGGCATATCGTAGTGACCATGCACGCTTTTCAAACAACTTCCATGACCGAGATTAAACGAAAGCTGATCTTCTCTGCCTTTACTCACGAAACGGTTTCCCCAAATAATCGCTTTCGAACGCCAAAGATGATATTTATAAATATAACGGTTCCGACCGCCGCCGTCATAAACAGCCTTATAGCCATCCTTCTTGATTAAATCCGCCAAATCTCTTTCGTTGGTGTACCAGATAAACTCATATTCCGAAAGAAGATTATGCTCTTTAAAATAATTATAGACAGCAAGCGCATTATCCGAATAAGAAGGATAACTCTCAAAAAGGATATATTTCTGCGGCATTCGCACAATAAATCTTTTTCCTGCATGCACAGCATATTTCTTGATCTTCTTGTCCTTCAGCGCAAGCAGGATGCACTTTACTCTGCTGAGTACATTTTTAATTTTTTTGCTGTGCAGAATTTTGATTTCACCGCTTCGGAACGGAAGAAGCTTCCAACCACAGCTGTAGTAAAAATCATTGCGGAAAGCGCCCTTAACAGGGAAGTTCCCGCCATGCTTTACATTTCCGGACAAATGGCTGCGCACTCCATCGGCCTCAAGATAGAACTTCAAATGATTCACCTTGTGATTCAAAGGAATTACAGCGTCATAACGATAAAAGTCTCCTGTCGGAACACTCAGGGAACGACCGGAAATGCACTCTCTTTCCAGCTTAATTTCATACTCATCCGAGCAGTTTGTTATATACAGTTTATAATTCTGTGCCAAATTCAGCGGAAGCTGCAGTTCCCCGCGAAGCATAAGCTGCTCGGCAGTCATCGAAGCAGACATCAATGTCATCTGACATTTGGCAATATCAAATTCAATTACTTTTCCGTGAGAAACCAGCGCTTTTGAGCCCTGAACAAGTATATTGCCTTCCGTATGATATTTGCGCACAAAGGCCGAATACTTGACAAGCTGTGAAATATTCTTCTGCTGCGCAATAATAACATCGTCGGTACGTGATATTATATTGTTTAAATTCGCATAGTATTCTTTTTCTTCCTCGAATGTTAAAATGCCCTTGGGAATATACTTCAGCCGGATTCTAAACTGAAGCTGATACATCACAAGATACTGAACAAATTTCGGCACAAAGCCGTGCCTTTCGTCATAATAGTCATATGCCCACTTCATAAAGTGGTCCATTGCATTCGCGTAAAAATCCGGGCTGAGATTAGGAGCTGTTTTTTTAGAGCCATTATACTGACGGAAATGATAAGTGCAGCCTGCTACGATGCCGATTGCAGGTTTTTTCTCAGCAATTTGAAGGAAATACTGCTGATGAGCAAGATCTCTTAATTCTTTATCAAAGCGTAAACCTTTTGCAATTTCCGCCTTAATGAAAGAGTTGCTTAATGTAGAGACAAGAACATTGTAGTCCTTGTTTAAATCAATAATCGCCGAACCATAATCAAAAATGCCGGATCCGGGAATTCTGCCCTTCTTATCACCGAAATAGCGCACGACAACCGAATATACATAGGACTCGTCCTCATGTTCCTCAATGAAATCGCGGACCTTTCCGAAAGTAGATGCGGAAATCTTATCATCTGAATCGCAGAAGTTTACATACTTCCCTTCCACTAAATCCAGACCGGCGTTGCGGGCAGCGGAAGGCCCTTTGCATTCCTGATGGATTACATATACATTATCCGGATACAGTTTTTTATATTCATCACAAATGTTTGCATTTTCTCCGGCACAGCCATCATCCACAAGAATCAGCTGAGTATTCTCAAACCCGCAGCTTTGCTGGATGATACTATCTACCGCCTCACGAAAATACTTATGATCATACACCGGCATTATCACAGAAAAATAGAATTCTTTAGAATCATTGTCCATACACATGGCTGCTTTGTTTTCAATACTCATCGTTATCTCCCGATTTTATTCTAACATTTTGATTTGATATAGCTTCCTATTTTTCTAAATTGAACTGCCAGAAAATCTGTAAAATACATTAAACCGACAGACAAAATAACTGCACAGCCGGCCAGAATCAACAGCTGCGTTCCATTGAGATCCATCCCGCCCGTATAGTCGTTGACTACATGCATTATTGTGCCATGGAACATGTAGATTGGAAGTGAAATCCTCCCTAGAAAACGGGTTACTCTGCAATCCGGAATCGTATAGCCAATATTGGCAAAACTAAAGGCAATTGCAAGTGCCGCCATCAATAAAGCATGTAAAGAAAACTTTCCACCGAAATCAAAACCCTTTGCATAAAGAATAACCGTCATATAGGCACCCGCTTTTATCAATGTGACAATAATCTTGATTACAATGCTGTTGCTTTCTGATGTCTGCGCATCTTTTTTCAAAAAATCATCTACACAATAATATACAAAAACACCCAACAGCAACTCAGCCATTGCTCTGATTAAGGCTAAATATACAATGCCTCCCCATTGTTCATTTACAATTACTTTCCCATAAGTCGTATTTAAATATCCAAGCAAGAAAACGGATACGATTGGTGCAACGATTTTGCCGCAAAACCGACCGGCTCTCAAAAGCAGCGGAAAGATGATAAACATACAGATTAGCATTGCGGAAAGATACCAGGTGCTGGAAACATGTAGATTATTGGAATAAGTATAATCAAGCCCTACAAAGGTAAGGCTGTAATAAGGGATACTGCGAACCAGGTACTTAATCGTTTGAAAGAAACCTGCGCCGCCGACAATAATTTTTCGAACAACCAGTGTTAAAAACATAGCCAAAAGATAATACGGATAAAAAGATGCAACTTTTTTCTTTATAAATAACCAGGTATCATCCGCGATTTCGCTCGAAGAAAGAGACCTATCTGCGTATTTATCTGCAGATTTCGCCATCAAATACCCTGATACCAGAAAAAAGAACTCTACTCCGATATTTCCGTTTTTGCATACAACATGATTAAACTTATCTCCGAAATGGTATAACAAGATACCTATGCAAAAAAGAAAACGAAACACATCAATTTCGCCATTGCGTTTTTGTTTCACAGACTCTGCCATTTTAAACCTCTTTTATTTAATAGATTCTCTGTACTGATTCACTACGTCTGAAGCCTTTCCGCTCATTCGAATGGTCCCGTGATCAAGCCACACTGCATTTTCGCAAAGCTCAAGAACCGCAGAATCGGAATGAGAAACAAACAAAAGCGTCGTTCCGCCGTCCAGAAGCTCACGCATTCTGGCCTTGCATTTCTTCTGAAATGCGGCATCCCCCACCGCCAGGACTTCATCCACAATAAGGATGTCCGGTTTGACCACAGTTGCAATCGAAAAACCCAGACGGGCTCTCATTCCGCTGGAATAGTTTTTTATCGGCATTTGCATAAAATCCTTAAGTCCTGCAAACTCAACAATTTCGTCATAATGCTCTTCCATAAACTTTTTGCTGTGCCCGAGAATCGTACCGTTCAAAAAAATATTCTCTGAAGCGGTCAGATTGGAATCGAATCCGGCGCCCAGTTCAATCATGGGAGATACCGTACCGTTAACCGTCACATGTCCTTCGTAGGGGACGATAATCTTGCTGATTGTTTTCAGGAGGGTACTCTTTCCTGCCCCATTTGCCCCGACAAAAGCCCAAGATTCACCCTGTCTTATGGTCAGGTTGATATTCTTCAGAGCCCAAAACTCTTTAAACATCAATTCTCGCTTAAGCAGCTTGATTACATACTCCTTCAGGTCATCTACCTTTTCGGAAGCCATATTAAATCTTACCGAAACATCCTCAACTTTTATACAAATTTTATTTTCTTTAGTGTCCATCTTTATCATCTAAATATAAAGGATAAAACGATCTTTTGTTTTGGCAAATACTGTTGTACCGAGAATCAGCATTCCGACAGCCATCGCGGCACCGCGCCAAATAAAAGTACTATCCGTCCATCCTCCATTCCATACATAATCACGCATTTGCGCAATATAAACATACATGGCATTCCATTTTATGATACCGGTTCGCAGTGTATCCGGCAAAGAATTAATATCATAAAAGATTGCGGAAAGATACATCCAGGCCATGGTCACAACGCTCCAGATGTTTTTAATATCGCGGAAGAAAACAGTACCCGCGGCTAAAATCATGCCCAGACCGATACAGAAAACATACAGTTCCATAACCGGAACGATAATTCCCAGACAGGAAAGCCTGAAAGGCGTTTTCGTAATGAGCATTACGATGACAAGAGCGCCCATAGAAAAGAGCATATTAACAAAACTGCTTGTTACCTTGGAGACTGTAAAAATATATTTTGGTACGTATACTTTTTTGAAAAGCGCTGCATTATTTACGATGGAATTCATCGATTGTGTACTCGATTCCTTCATAAAATTGAAGAGAATATTTCCGCAAATCAAATATACCGGGAAATTGGGAATCTTTTTGCTGAACATCTGGGTAAACACCACAACCTGCACAAGCATTGACATCAACGGATTCAGAACGCTCCAAAGATACCCTAAAAAACTGCGTCTGTATTTCAATTTGATATCGCGCTGAACCAAAAGCTTCATCAAATCCTTATACTTGAACAGCATGTGTATCCGGAAAGTCCATTTACTTAAATCTGGTTTTTTAACAAACATACGCGTAATAAACCCCAAAATAACGCAGACTATAATTGTACCGAATATCAACAGCAAAAACTGCCAAATAGACATCTTGCTCTTCCCAAAATAACCGATATAAGCATTCAGCAGTGTTCCGTAAAACATAAAAACAGGAAGTGCAACACGCTCGAATGACTTGCCGGCATCTTTAATCGGAATACAGTAACCCATTCCACAGAAAGAAAGCAACGCCGCTAGAGAAATCAGCAGCAATGCATGAAGCGAAAAACCATCCCCGAAGTTAAGGCCGGCTGCATAGGCAAAAACCGTACAGTATACGCATAATTTTATCAGAGTGGAAAGCAGCAATACCGCTTTATTTTCCGTCCTGAAAAACCAGTTGTACTTTTCCAACAAATAGAAAGAGAGGTAGTAGAGACTAATCCCTATGCACATTTCTGCAATCGCTCTGATTTGTGCGAAATAAGCAATACCAAGCCACTGACTGGCTTTTGCCACGGTTCCGAAGGTCGTATTCAGATAGCCCAGCAGGAACATGGAAACAAGAGGCGATATAATCGCACCGGTAAACTTATGTGAATAAAGCAATGCCGGAACCAACAGGAGTGCCGCAATTACAAAAGCAGAGAAAAACCAAGAACCGGAGACATACAGATTCTTGCTTGTTGTATAATCAATTCCGACAAAGGTTAATGATAAGTTTGGAATACCTCTTAAAATATCACGGATCAATGACTTTAAAGACTCCCCGGATACCATCATTTTCCGCAAAACAAAATTCAAAAGAATTCCGGAAAAATAATACGGAAAAAACTTAGATACAGACTGTTTTATACACTTCCAGGAATTATTAGCGATTGCCGATAAATCTTTATTCTCCGGGATTGCTGCGGTCATCTTTGCAATCCCAAAACCCCCTAAAACAAAAAAGAAATCGATTGCCACATTACCTTTCGGAAACCAATTATGACCGAAGGCAGAACCAAAATCATAAATAATATTGATAAACGAAAAGAACAAGGCAAATGCCCCGACATCTCCCATTGAAATACATCTATTTTTGTTTTGCGGTTCCATGTTCTATATAAAAACTCCAGAATTATTTCCGGCACGAGGAGTCAGAATCCGTAATACTTCTCATTCTGTCGACCATAACCGGATTTCGGATAATTTCAAATTACCCATCAAAATATTATATCACAAAAAGGGGAAAAGCATACTAGTTTGTATAATACCACCCGGATGTATTATGATATTTGAACCTCGCCAAAAAGAAGATATACAATTCAGGAGCAATTGCGAAAAGAACAGGGCTTAATTTACGTTTCTTATATTTCAAAATCTGATGCAGATTGCTACGAAACTGCTGCACTAAAAAATTGAAATGTTCTCTGCTGATGCCGCCACCCAGAGCCAGCATTCTTAGACAGCTTTCACAGCAAGTTCCGTAACCGTAAACAGATGATGAAAACACAATGCCGCCGCGCGCTTCAAAAGTACGCATAATCCGCTGCCAGGCGATTACAGCGGAAAACTTTTTTTCGTCGTATTGTCCATGACTGGCAGACTCCTCCCGAATTCGGTAAGCATACAAAGTACTGAAAATATGCACAACGCTGTCAACCTGATTCATTGCCTGCGCATAAAACAGCGTATCCTCTCCGTTTGACAAATCCTCTGCAAAACGTACTTTTTTTGCAATATAGTCAGGATAAAGCGCCAGGGTACAGATACGATAATCATAGGACGCTGCATAATCATATTCCGAAACAGAAATCCGCACAGTGCCGCCATTGTCGATTTTTTCGGATGTTCTGATGCCATATCGATCCGTAGTGTAATATTCGCACTTAGCAATATCTGCGCCGCTGCGCACCAATTCGACATAGAGCGACTCTATATAATCCGATTCCACAAAATCATCTGAATCCACAAAAGTAAAATAATCCCCGCGAATCTGTTCCAGACAGACGTTCCGTGCACGCGATACCCCGCCGTGTTCACAGGAAATCACACGGATTCTTTCATCCCTCTTTGCATATTCACGGCAGATTGCCAGGCTCCTATCTGAAGAACAATCATCTGCTATGAGTATCTCCAGATTTGAATACGTCTGACTAATTAAAGAATCTATGCAGTCACGAAGATATTCTTCCGTATTATAGACTGGTACAATAATGTCGATTAATGGATAATCTTTCTTCAATAACGCATCGTCCATGCTTTTACTTACCTCGATCGGAATGACGAATATAAACGCGAAGTAAAACTGGGAAGCATATTTTAAACCCAAGCTTTGCTCGGTTTTTCAACGAAACATCTCTGCAGGTTAAGGCTTTCCTGCAATATTTTCGAACTTTTCCTTTTAATAAGTCGGCGGCCTCACTATTACCGCTTACGACAAAACGCTGTGACAGAAGCAATGCCTGCTGCACATAAACAAAAGAACAAATACCGCTAAGCTCTTTATCCCCAGAGACCAATTCTAAGAGCATCTCTCTTGCATCAAATTCCGTTAATCGCCCGGAATTAACCGCCCCCATCTGAGAATCATTCCGGATGGAATAATGATACAGAGGATCCGACAAAGTCACAGTTTTTCCACAGGATTTAAACGCAGTACATACAAAGAGCAAGTCCTCACAAATAGATATCGCCGGATCAAAACGCAAATGCAAAGCATTTAAAAAGGACGAACGAAATAGCTTCGACCAAACATAGCCGGATATACTATCGCGTCCTCCCCGAATCGAATTTTTCAAAGCGGCTCTCCCGCTAAGGATACTGTCATTTGGATAACCCGCAGTAAAAACGGTCCTTCCTTCTGTAACGTGACGGCAGCATGCAATATCGCATTCTTCATGCATCTGCAAAGCACACACCATTTTTTCATACATAAAGGGATCGGCCGTATCGTCAGAATCCATAAAACCGATAAACACACCGTTCGCCGCATCCATGCCCGCATTACGGGCGCTGCTGACACCGCTGCATACCTGATGAATCACTGTGATTCGATTGTCCCTTTCTGCATACGACCGACAGATGTCAAGACTATCATCTTCGGAACCGTCATCCACCAATATAATCTGAAGGTCCGAATACGTCTGTGCCATAAGGCTATCAAGGCATGCGGGAAGATATTTAGCAGAATTATGGATCGGAACAATCACACTTACCGTTTGTTTGCCGAAAGGCTTGAAAAACATGTTAGAACTTTCCATATTTTCCGACACTTTTTAAAGCATAAAACGCAAAACATACAACAGATTTCAGCGGACCCATCCCCACGCTTCTGTATGTTCTCCAGGTTCTGAGCGCGGATTTCAGCTTGTTTCCGGTTCTGGAGCTGCTGGAGATGCGGTAGATGAGCAATGGTTTATTGATGCCGGCGGCCGGTATCCCGTCCTTGAGCATATTCAGCCAGCAGGCAAAATCCTCGTGAATATCCTTGACCGGGATTCCATTCTTTCCGTCCCGGGGCTGATAACGGATATACATTTCTTTATCCACCAATACCGACGAATTGGAAATGATATTCTGCCGGCAAAGAGTTCTGTAATCGATGGTCTCCGGAACATCCATAGCCCAGTCGTAAGGCTTCGATTTTTCGTCGATGAACGCGGAGCCTGTGTAAATCAGCCCGGCTCCGGTCTCCCTCTGCTTTGCGAGCTGTCGCTCGAGCTTGTCGGAGGTCCAGAGATCGTCGCTGTCGCAGACCGCAATCCAGTCTGCCCCTGCAGCAGCCACTGCCTTGTTTCTGGTAAAATGGATCCCGCAGTTTTCTTCATTGTGAAGAACCGTTACCCGCTTGTCTTTTTCCGCAAAAGCCTCTGCAATTTCCGGCGTTTTATCCGCCGAACAGTCATCCACAATGATTAATTCCAGGTCAGTCATTGTCTGACAGAGAACGGATTCTATCGATTCTGCAATGGTTTTCTCGGCATTGTAGGCGGCCATAATCACACTGACCCGGGGCTTATTGCTCATCAATGTCTCCCCTCGCGGTTGTCAGTCCGTTTTCGATTCCCTCGGTGCTCTCTTTGCTGAAAAGAATCTTGATGGTAGCAAAAAGAAGCTGCAGGTCGGTAACCGAGTTCATGTGGTTTATATAGAGCAGGTCGAATAAAAGCTTATCCTGCGGGTCTGTATTGTACTTTCCGTAGACCTGGGCGTAGCCTGTCACGCCGGCTTTTACTTGAAGGCGCAGTCGGAAAGCCGGCAGCACTTTCTCATATTCGGCAGCAATTTCGGGCCGTTCCGGGCGAGGACCGACCAGGCTCATATCCCCTTTAATCACGTTGATCAGCTGGGGGAGTTCGTCTATGCGGCAAGCTCTTATGGTGCGGCCAACTTTGGTGATTCTGGCATCATTTTCGGCAGCCAGTCTGGCGACGCCGTCTTTTTCCGCATCGGTTTTCATGCTGCGGAACTTGATAATTCTAAATTCCTTCGCGTTTTTCGTTAAACGGGTCTGACGGTAGAATACAGGGCCTCCGTCCTCAATCTTGATTGCAATCGCAGTAATGAGCATCAGCGGACTCAGGCAAACGAGCGCAGCAGATGACACCACGATGTCAAAAAGTCTCTTTACGACCCGGTATTCGGGGGTCATACTTCCGCCTTTAATTGCCAAAACCGGCGTTGAAAAGCTTTGCACATGCTCGGCACCCGACATGATAACGTCGCCGACGTGCGGCAGGACAAAGGTCTGAAGATGATTCTCCACACAATGCTTTACAATACCGTTTCGCAAGGTTGCCGCAACTCCGGTAATAAAGACCACATCGCAGTCTCCGATTTCCGCAATGATGTCATTGATGGAAGTATTCTCGTTCACCTGCATCTTGACAGCCATATCGAAACTGTGGACATAAGCAAGCAATTCTTTAAGCCTTCTCACATCAAAATCAGACCTGTATATCAGCGCAGTCTTTTTCGGCGGATTGAACTTGAAATACATTTTATCCGCTATTTTCGCCCACAATATATTCAAAATCCACTGAATCGGAACCAGCACGACAAAAGGCAGCGGGTTCTTCCACTTGTTCCATACAAGCATGGTTGAAAAATAGAGAGCCGCTGTGCTCAGAAAACTGGTAATGCATTGAGAGAATCCGATATCTTTCGCGGAAGAATAACCGACCAGATAGCAATTATAAATCCGGCTGAGTACATACAATACTGCCGTATACATTGCCGCAACAAAATAATTGTATCTGCTGTCAAAATGAATTCGGTAGACTTTAATGTAGATGAACCAGGTTACCATAAACAATACAATAGACATCACAAAATGAAGATACTTAAAGCATCTCAAGATCTTCTCTGTCTGTCCTCTGTCCGTCTTGTCCATCCTTATCTCCTTATAAACATTCATATTATTTTACCACAGAATATAGGACAATCATACAACAATTTAGGCTTACAATATCTGCAGAAGCCACCGTTTCGGGCGTCGAAACATCACTCTGAAATTCATGATTTAGGTTCCCGTTGCAAAAAGCAAAGTCTTTCGCTATAATACTGTCTGCGTATGTTTTTCTTCGCTTTTTGGAGGAAATATGGAACAGGAAACAAAATATACAATCCCCGATGAAGCCACCGCCGACAGTATTTGGGAAGAAGCACTGGCAGGCAGTTTCGGAGAAACCGTTCAGCCGGAAACCGTAAAAATGCTTGCGGTGTATTACGATACAGCAGATCAGGTGCTGCGGAACAACAATGTAACGCTTCGCGTCCGCAAGGAAAACGAACTTGCTTTCGCCACCATAAAATGGGGCGGGCAGCCGGTTTTGGACGGACTTTTTTCCCATCAGGAAATCAACATTCCCCTGGGGGAGAGCGAAAACGTGGAAGATATTCCCCGGGAGGTATTTGAGCAAAGCCTGGACGGAAAGCAGATGCAGACTCTTCTGGAAGGAAAAGAACTGCTTCCTTTGGTACAGACAGACATTACCCGCCGCAGAGTAAAGTTGTGTACCGGCTCCGGTGTTGCGGAACTCTCCGTAGATCGGGGAACCGTCATCGGCGGAGACAAAAGTGCTCCGGTCTCGGAACTGGAGGTTGAGCTTTACGCCGGTGCGCTGGAAGATGTACTGGAACTGACCGAGCACATTGCAAAAAAATACGGACTGGTTCCGGAAAACAGAAGCAAATATGCAAGAGCCATTGCGCTTCTGCAGGAATAAAAAAGCGCCGCAAAGCGCTTTTTTTATTTTATAATAGGTTACAGAAAGCCTATCACAGAAGAACGCGGCACCGCCGCAGAAAAAAATTCCATGAAACATACCGAAAAAAGCACCGTCGTCATAGAAAAAGCAGAAGATCTGGATTACCTGCAGGACTACGTGGTTCTTCCCAAATCCTTCGGAACGGAGAACTACGACCGCAGAGAAGACGTAACCGCCATCCGCAGAGCAGTGGACCGCGCCCTGGACCGATTGGACGAAGAAGTACATTTTACAGAGAAGCTGCGGAACAGGCCCGCCATCATCAAGCCCAATCTGGTTTCGGTATATCACGACAGCGGCTTTGACGAAAGAGACTATCCGGAGACCACGGATCCCCGGGTGTTTGAAGCTGTGGTCCGCTACGTGCACCGCTATACAAAGGACATTACCATCGCAGAATCCTCCGGCAAGCCCATGCCCACCCCGGCCAGTTTCCGGACGGCAGGCTACGACCGGATTGCCGCATATTACCATACAGGACTGGTTGCCCTGGAGCGCCGGCCGGTGGTGCGCTACATGCTGCCCAAGGCGGAAGTCATGAAGGAAGTTTATCTGCCGGATACCCTGGACGCAGCGGTAAAAGGCGAAGCCTTCTACATCTCCGTACCGAAGATGAAAACCAATCTGTACACCGGGGTCACCCTGGGCTTTAAAAATGCCATGGGCACCATCCCCTACTTTCTGCGGGAGCGCAACCACAGCTACCTGATCAACAAAAAGCTTGCGGACCTGCTGTACCTGTTCCAGCCGGACCTGACGGTCATCGACGGAATTATCGGCGGCGAAGGAAACACCCCGGCTCCCGTGGACCCGGTGCGAGTGAGCAAAATTATCGTCAGCAACGACAGCGTGGAAGCGGACCGGATCTGCACCCGCATGATGGGCTTTGACCCGGACAAAAATCAGCTGATGATGGAAGCAAAGCGCAGGGGGTTCGGAAACCCGGACGTGCAGATTCTGGGCAACCCGGAAATCATCCCTTTCCGCCCGGCCATCGCCTCCTTTATGGACGAAAAAACCGCCAAAGACTTCCCCAATCTGCTGGCGCTGGCGGGTCACACCAAAAACGGCGCCCCAATCGTAGAGGACGTGCACCGGGTAGACCCGGAAACCGCACTGGCTCTGGAACAGGCCTGCAGCGGCGGCTGCCTTGCGGCTGCCAAGACCGGCCTGGATTACTATAATTTCAAGAAAAGCGCAAAGAAAGACTTCCGGCTCTGCATCGTGGAAGGCGAAGGCGTGGAAGCGGAAGGTACCCGCTGGTGGTTCGACAAGCACGGAAAGGCCTACAGTCTGCAGGATATTTCAGCTCTGCCCATGAAAAAGCTGGCCCTGGGAAACTGTACCCAAACAGCCTGGAGCATCTGCAAATATCACGCGGAGGGCTGCTGCGACCCGGCTAAATGCATGTCCGCGGCCTGTCATGCGGCGGGTGTTCCCATGCCCATCATGAGCCTGCGGAACAAAGCTCTTTTTGCCACGGTATTCGGCATGACGGGAACGGTGCTGGCCCGGAGAAAACACATCCGAAACGGTCGGTACGTGGACTGTCCCCACGCCCAGGAAGACCGGATCTTTCCTATTCCGGCGCTGCCCCCGGAGGATGCGGCAAAAGATTTTCTCCCCTGGCCGCTGCCGGAAATGAGCCGGGAAGAAAAACGAAAGCAGCTGAAAGATCAATGGAAGATTATCCTTTCCGCTCTCAGCACGGGACGCCGCAGTTAAATTCCTGCATTCCCCCGAAGAAAACACATCGCAAACACAAAAATACCCCGTCTCTCTTAACGAGAAACGGGGCTTTTCTTTGCCTTGTATTTTACTTTTCTTCGGCCTTCTTCTTGTAGCCTTCGTAACGCTTTACGGCGTCTTCTTCGCAGAGGCTGAGAAGTTCTTCCGCGGTATCCGGGAATTCCTTGATCAGGGAGTTGTAACGTACCTGGTTCATGATATATTCTCTGAACTTTCCGTTGGGCTCCTTGGAATCCAGGGTGAAGGGGTTGCCGCCCTCTTCCTTTACCAGCGGATTGTAGCGGTAAAGCTGCCAATATCCGCAGGCAACGGCGTCCTTTTCGTTGGACTGGGTACGGGTCATGCCGCCCTTAATGCCGTGGTTGATGCAGGGTGCGTAGCAGATGATCAGGGACGGACCGTGGTAGCTTTCTGCTTCCTTGATGGCTTTGAGGAACTGGTTCTTGTCGGAACCCATAGCGCACTGTGCCACGTATACGTAACCGTAGGAAGCGGCAATCATACCCAGATCCTTCTTCTTGATCTTCTTGCCGGAAGCTGCGAATTTTGCAATGGCAGCTGTCGGGGTGGCCTTGGAGGCCTGCCCGCCGGTGTTGGAGTAAACTTCGGTATCGAATACCAGCACATTGATGTCTTCGCCGGAAGCCAGCACATGATCCAGACCGCCGAATCCGATGTCGTAGGACCAGCCGTCGCCGCCCAGACACCATACGGACTTCTTGATCAGGTCATCCTTTCTGGACAGAACTTCTTCTGCCAGCTTGGCTGCTTCGCCGGAGAGCTTTGCGGAGCAGATCGCATCCACCAGCGCTTCGGACTGTTCTCTGGTGTTGGCGCCATCCATCATGTTTTCCATCCAGGTATTTGCTGCATCCTGAATCTTCTGGCTTTTGGTCGCCTTGGCCAGGGCTTCTACGTAGCCTTTCAGTTCTTCTCTTCTCTGACGAACGCCGGTGGCCATACCCAGACCGTATTCTGCGTTGTCTTCGAACAGGGAGTTGGCCCAGGACGGACCTCTGCCGTTCTTGTCTGTGGTGTAAGGCATGGAAGGTGCACTGCCGCCCCAGATGGAGGAGCATCCGGTGGCGTTGGCAATCATCATCCGGTCACCGAAAAGCTGAGTAACTACCTTGATATACGGTGTTTCTCCGCAGCCTGCGCAAGCGCCGGAGAATTCGAAATACGGATTGCGGAACTGGCTTTCCTTGACGGTGGGCTTGATGGCCTGGGTCTTTTCGGACACGCTCATGGCGTATTCCCAGTTCTCTGCTTCTGCCAGCTGGGTTTCCAGCGGCTGCATGGTGATGGCCTTTTCCTTGGCCGGGCAGATGTCTACGCAGTTGCCGCAGCCCAGGCAGTCCAGCGGAGATACCTGAATGCGGAAGGAAAGTCCCGCCAGGTCTTTGCCGTTGGCCTTAATGGTGGTAAATCCTGCCGGAGCAGCTGCCTTTTCCTCTTCGGAAAGCAGTACCGGACGGATGGTTGCGTGGGGGCATACAAAGCTGCACTGGTTGCACTGGATGCACTTTTCCGGATCCCAGGAAGGAACGGAAATGGCTACGCCGCGCTTTTCGTATGCGGATGTTCCGCTGGGGAAGTGACCGTCTTCTCTGCCGACGAAAGTGCTGACCGGAAGCTTGTCTCCTTCCTGACGGTTCATGGGTACCAGAACGTTTTCGATGAATTCCGGAACGTTCTTTGTGCAGTCTTCTGCGTCAACTGCTTCCGCCCATGCTGCCGGAACTTCCACCTTGTGCAGTCCGGTAATGCCGCGATCTACCGCTGCGTAGTTCTGTTCCACGATATCCTGACCCTTGCGTCCGTAGGTGTGTTCGATGGATTCCTTCAAATACTTAACGGCATCCTTGATGGGAATAACCTTGGACAGTTCGAAGAATGCGGACTGCATAATCATATTGATGTGGTTGCCCAGACCGATTTCCTTGGCGATGGCAACGGCATCGATGGTATAGAAATTAATATTATTCTTTGCAATGTACTGCTTCAGATATGCAGGAAGGTTTGCTTCCAGTTCTTCGTCATTCCAGTTGCAGTTGAGTACGAAGTTTCCGCCCTTCTTCAGGCCGTCGATTACGTTGTACTGATTGACGTAAGCCTGGTTGTGGCAGGCAGTGTAATCTGCTTCGGTAATCAGGTAAGTGGACTGAATCTTGTTCTTTCCGAAACGCAAGTGGGAAATGGTTACGCCGCCGCTCTTCTTGGAGTCGTAGGAGAAATATCCCTGTGCGTACATATTGGTGTTGTCGCCGATAATCTTGATGGCCTGCTTGTTGGCACCTACGGTACCGTCGGAGCCCAGACCCCAGAACTTGCTGCGAACGGTGCCTTCCGGTTCGGTGGTGATGTCCACGGTGGGCAGAGAGGAGTTGTTGACGTCGTCTTCGATGCCGATGGTGAACTGATCCTTGGGGCATGCCTTCTTCAGGTTATTGAATACCGCAACAATCTGTCCCGGTGTGGTATCCTTGGAACCCAGACCGTATCTGCCGCCTACGACGATGGGAGCGTCCTTTACGCCGTAGAACATGGAGCGTACGTCCAGATAGAGCGGGTCGCCGGATGCGCCCGGTTCCTTGGTTCTGTCCAGAACCGCAATCTTCTTTACGGTCTTGGGGAGAACAGCCTTTAAATATTTCGGAGCCCATGGTCTGTAGAGTCTTACTTTTACAAGACCTACCTTCTGGCCCTTTTTGTTCAGTGCGTTGACGGTTTCTTCCGCGGTTTCGCAGACGGAACCCATGGCAATGATGACCCGTTCCGCATCCTTTGCGCCTACATAATCGAAGGGTTTATAGTGCCTGCCGGTGCGCTTGCCCAGTTCCTTCATGTAGTGCACTACGATTTCCGGCAGCGCATCGTAATAGGGCTGAGAAGCTTCTCTTGCCTGGAAGAAGATATCCGGGTTCTGTGCGGTTCCGCGAATGACCGGATGTTCCGGATTCAGGGCGCTGTCCTTGAACGCCTTCACGGCATCCTTATCCACCAGTTCATCGAACACGCTGTAGTCGATCAGTTCGATCTTCTGAATTTCGTGGGAAGTACGGAATCCGTCGAAGAAGTGTACGAAAGGTACTCTTCCCTTGATGGCGGAAAGATGGGATACTGCTGCCAGGTCCATGATTTCCTGCACACTGGAAGAGCAGAGGAAGGCAAAACCGGTCTGACGGCATGCCATTACGTCGGAATGATCGCCGAAAATGCACAGAGCATGAGTTGCCAGCGTTCTTGCGGATACGTGGAATACTGCCGGAAGCAGTTCTCCTGCGATTTTGTACATATTCGGAATCATCAGGAGTAAGCCCTGAGAAGCCGTGTAGGTAGTGGTCAGGGAACCTGCGGCGAGGGAGCCGTGTACTGCACCGGAAGCGCCCGCTTCGGACTGCATTTCCACAACGCGAACCTCCTGACCGAAAATGTTCTTCTGACCGTGTGCCGCCATCTCATCCACAGATTCAGCCATGGGTGAAGACGGGGTAATGGGATAGATTGCTGCCACATCGGTAAATGCGTAGGACACGTATGCGGCTGCGCTGTTACCATCCATGGTTTTTGTCTTTTTCGTTGCCATTTTATTCCTCCAAAAAAGATACACTATCTTCCGAAAAAGCGCGGAATGAATCCGCGCGTTTTTCCTAGTTTGATTTACCTGTGTAAAGTGTGTAGTATCTGCCCTTCTGAGCAATCAGGGCATCGTGGTCACCGCGTTCAATAATATGACCGCCTTCCACAACCATAATCGCATTTGCGTTCTGAACGGTGGAAAGTCTGTGGGCAATTACGAAGGTGGTCTTGCCGCGCATCAGAGCATCCATGCCCTTCTGAATCAGGGTTTCCGTTCGGGTATCGATACTGGAAGTAGCTTCGTCCAGAATCATCACCGGCGGTTTGGCAATTGCGCATCTTGCAATGGCCAGCAGCTGACACTGTCCCTGAGACAGCTGGCTGCCGGTACCGGAAATTACCGTATCGTAGCCCTGAGGCAGCTTTTCGATGAATTTATCCGCGTTGGCAAGTTTTGCCGCCGCCTTGACCTCATCCATGGTCGCATCCAGTTTTCCGTAACGGATGTTCTCCGCGATAGTACCTGTAAACAGGTTGGTATCCTGCAGAACAATACCCAGCGCATGGCGCAGGTCTGCCTTTTTGATATTTCGCACGTCGATACCGTCGAAGAGAATGCTTCCTTCATTGATATCGTAGAATCGGTTGATCAGATTGGTAATCGTGGTTTTTCCCGCACCGGTAGAACCTACGAAGGCAATCTTCTGACCGGGCTTTGCAAAAATGGAAATATCGTACAGAATCTGCTTTTCGGGAACGTAGCCGAAATCTACGTTGGAGAAGATTACGGCACCCTGCAGCATGGCGTACTTGCAAGACTTTCCTTCCTGCGGAATCTTCCAGGTCCACATACCCTTGCCGTCTTCGGATTCTGCCAGAGAACCGTCTGCCTGCAGCTTTGCCTTTACCAGGGTAACGTCGCCTTCATCCACTTCGGACGGAGTATCGATGATACCGAAAATTCTTCTGGCACCGGCGAGAGCCATAACCATGGAGTTCACCTGTTCGGAAATGGAAGTAACCGGTCTGGAGAAGTTTCTGGAAAGTGTAAGGAAGGATGCCAGCATACCCAGTGTAAGTGCACCGTTGCCCTTCATTGCCATCATACCGCCCAGCACGGCGATCAGTACGTACTGGATATTTCCGAGGGTACCGTTGATCGGCATAACCAGGGAAGAAAGCGTATTGGCTCTGACAGCTGTTCTTCTTAAGTTTTCGTTATGTGCATCGAATTCCTCGCAGGACTTTTCTTCGTGGCAGAATACCTGAACCACCTTCTGCCCGCTGAGGCCTTCTTCGATGTAAGCGTTTACAATACCCAGGGTTCTCTGTCTTTCGGTGAATGCTCTGGAAGAAGCGCCGCCGATGAAGATGGATACGAAGTAGATGATGGTAACGCAGGCCAGAACCACCAGAGTCAGCTGCCAGCTGAGCTTAAACATTGCGAACAGAACGGACACAATGGTGATCAGCGAGTTGAACACCTCGGTGATGCTGTTGGATACCAGCATGCGGATATTGTCGATATCGTTGGTAAAGCGGGACATGATGTCGCCGTATTTATTGGTATCAAAGTAGTTGATGGGCAGGGTCTGTACATGATTGAACAGGGTCTGACGCATATCCAGCAGAACGCTGTTGGAAAGTTCTACCTTCATCATTCTTTCCGCCAGCATTACCACGATGTTGATACCGTAGATGATTGCCATATAGCGGATCTGATTCTTCAGGAGAGTGTAATCCACCACGTCCATCAGCAGCATGGGCTTGATGCAGTCATCGATAACCGTTCCGATGAACATGGAGGTCTTTACGTGCAGCAGTGCGGTGACTACGACGCAGCCCAGCACCAGAATCAGTCGAATAATGTTTTTCTTTCCGTAATAGCTCAGGATTCTGGCAAGAATCTTTCCGCTGTCCTTGTCAATATGAATGGCACCTCTGGCAGCACCGCCGCCGCCACCTCTGCCGCCCCGATTAAGGCTGGCTTCTTCACGGCCTTTTCTTAAAGCTTCTTCTTTTTCTTTTTTACTAGTCTGCTTTTGGCTCATCGAAGTCACCTCCCTTCGTCTGTGATTCATATACTTCCTGATAAATGGTATTGCCTGCAATCAGTTCTTCGTGGGTACCCACACCGTTGATTTCGCCGTTATCCACAACGATAATGCGGTCTGCGTGCTTTACGGAAGAAATTCTCTGGGCAATGATAATCTTTGTAACGTGCGGCATGGCTGCGGCAAAACCTTCGCGGATGCCTGCTTCGGTAGCGGTATCGACCGCGCTGGTGGAGTCGTCCAGGATCAGGATCTTCGGGTTGGAGATCAGGGCTCTGGCGATGCACAGACGCTGTCTTTGTCCGCCGGATACGTTGGAACCGCCCTGTTCCAGCATGGTATCCAGGCCGTCGGTCAGAAGGTTGCGTACGAAGTTGGCAGCCTGAGCGATTTCCAGAGCCTGCCAGATTTCTTCATCTGTGGCGTCCGGTTTACCCCACTGCAT
>JAZUKP010000044.1:0-7185 GCA_045643345.1 Anaerovoracaceae bacterium
AGACCGCTTGGCCTCCGACTTCGGGCTATGTGGACGTAAACGAAGCACTGGCCGGCGGCAAGCCCGTCAAGACCGGAGACAAGCTCTACGCCATCTGCATGAACAAGACACTGGCCCTGTTCCAGATCGGCGAAGAACCGGTGAAGAACGGCATGAACATTCTGGGCGCCCACATCGACAGCCCCAGAGCCGACATCAAGGGAAATCCTCTTTACGAGACCGATTCCCTGGCCTACCTGGATACCCACTACTACGGCGGAATTAAGAAGTATCAGTGGGTAGCACAGCCCATGGCCATTCACGGCGTTGTCTGCCTGAAGAACGGCAAGACCGTAAAGGTCTGCATCGGCGACGATCCCAAGGATCCGGTATTCTGCTTTACCGATCTGCTGATCCACCTCTCCCGGGCACAGATGCAGAAATCCGCGGCGGAAGTGGTCACCGGCGAAAATCTGGATCTTTTGATCGGCAGCCAGCCCCTGGACGAAACCAAACTGGAAGAAGGACAGAAGGACGCGGTAAAAGCCAACGTTCTGGCCTTCCTCAAGAGCAAATATAAGATGGAAGAAGCGGACTTTATCTCTGCAGAACTGACCGTAGTTCCGGCGGGCCCCGCAAGAGATATGGGCTTCGATCGCAGCATGATTCTGGCCTACGGCCAGGACGACAAGGTCTGCGCTTACACCTCCGTGCTGGCACAGCTGGACGAGGATAAGCCCTTAAAGAGAACCTCCTGCTGCCTCATCGTAGACAAGGAAGAAATCGGTTCCGTAGGCGCCACCGGTATGTCCTCCATGTTCTTCGAAAACGTGGTAGCGCAGATTGTAGCCGCCCAGGGCGATGATCCCTACACCGGCAGCCGCCTGGCACTGGCCAATTCCTTCATGCTCTCCTCCGACGTAAGCGCGGGCTTTGATCCCCTCTACGGCGAGGCTTTCGAAAAGAAGAACGCAGCCTTCTTGGGCAACGGTATGTGCTACAACAAGTTCACCGGCTCCGGCGGAAAGAGCGGCAGCAACGACGCCAACGCGGAATACGTGGCCAAGGTGCGCAAGATCATGGATGACGCAAAGGTCTCCTACCAGTTCAACGAGCTGGGCAGAGTAGACGTGGGCGGCGGCGGAACCATTGCCTACATCATGGCCAAGTACGGCATGAACGTGATTGACAGCGGCGTTGCAGTACTCTCCATGCACGCTCCCTATGAAGTCACCTCCAAGGCAGACGTATACGAAACCTACAAGGGCTACAGAGCCTTCCTGCAGAACGCATAAAAAACAAACGCGCGCCATGCAAATGACGCGCGCAACGAAAAACAAGCAGCGCGCCCCAAACGGGGCGCGCTCATTATTACAGATGATCGGAAAATTCAACACCATTCTCTGGGACGTGGACAACACCCTGATCGATTTCGAGGCATCCGAGGACATCAGTCTTCGGGAATGCATGGAATTGCAGGACATTACCGCCACCCCGGAGCAGATAGAAGCATACAAAAAAATCAATACCCGCTGGTGGCAGCAGCTGGAGCTGGGACAGGTGGAAAAGGCGGATTTGTATCCGGGCCGCTTTGCGGAATGGTTCCAAACCATGGGCATGACCGGCAAGGACCCGGTAAAGATGAACCTGGACTACCAGGAAGCCCTGGGCCGCAATCCGGTACTTTTTGAAGACAGTGTTCCGGTATTAAAGCAGCTTTCGGCGCTCTGCCGGCAGTACGCCGTCACCAACGGCAGCGTGGTGGCCCAGGAAAACAAACTGCGGATTTCCGGCCTCGGGAAACTGTTCGACGACGTATTCATCTCCGAACAGATCGGTATTCCCAAGCCGGACAAGGCCTACTTCGACGCCTGCGCCGCCCGGATTCCGGACTACGACCCGGCCCGCACCGTCATCATCGGCGACTCCCTGACCAGCGATATTACCGGAGGGAACAACGCGGGCATTGCCTGCATCTGGTTCAACCCAAAGGGACAGGAAAAACCCACGAATCTGCGCATCGACGCAGAAGTAAGAAGCCTTTCGGAGATTCCGGAAGTGCTGAAGAGACTGTAAGCGCCTTTTTTCAGCACAAAAAAATAAAACGCTCATATTCGTCACGAAAACATCAGTTTATGAGCAGAAAATAAAAGTCAATTTAAGAAAAACGCTCATAAATCTTTTAATTTCAAGGGTTTATGAGCGCTTTTTTCCGTAATATTTTGGTTTTCTGCGGTCTTACTGCTCATATCTTCAATCAAAACTGCAATATATGAGCATTGACCCGCCTGCAAAATGCTCATAAAACCCCTTTTTCCTGTTTTTTATGAGCATTTCAAAGAAACCGGAATATCCTAAATTTTGACTTACAGAACAAATATGAGCATTTCTGCCGAAGAGCCCTTCCGTATTCGCTTTTTGTCACCGGATGCTCGGATCGGAAATTTACGAAACCACAGAAATTATCGTCTTCAGGTATTCCCAGTCTACAGACTCTTCCAGATAGTAAGTATTCGTATCCTGAAATCCGTCTTTATATAAAGGCCGATATTTCAGAACATCATCCTCAATCGCAATATAGACCGACCCTTTTTCCGTCTGATACTGACAACTCAAGTAGTTCATTTCATGGCGCCGGCTTTCATAAATCCCGGTGATTTCGTAAACTTTAAGGTTCATGATATAGTCGCTTAATGCTTCCGGATCATTGCAGGAGCAATTTTTTAATCTATATTCATCCGCCACAGTTAGTGAGTTTTTATCCATTGCAGCTTCGTTCACGTTTCCGTAAAAAACATCCGCTACCGTCTGATGATTATATGAAAGTGCAATATTTCCGCTTGTCAAAAGCATGATGACCAATAAAACGCCGACCAGCATGCTCCCGCCGAACCTGCGCTTCGGTTTATAAATACTTGTCAGTCTGTACTTCAGTGCGTCTGCATTCGCAGAAAGGCAGCTTGTAAAACCCGCCTCGTTTCCGACAACAGAAAGAATCAGATCTCCGTAAAGATCCTTGTCTGCTTTGCTGCAGTTTTCCACCACATATTCATCGCAGGAAAGTTCTAAATCTTCCGCGCACTTTTTCATCGCGATCCACATAAGCGGGTTAAACCAGCATACCGCATTACAGAAGGCGATAAACAATTTGGTCTGGCAGTCTGACCGTATGATGTGTATTAATTCGTGCTTAAATATAAGCTTTAATTCTGCCTCGGTGTAATCTGTATGCGGAAGAACCAATACTGTTGTACGCCGGAAAAGACCGATGGAAAGCGGTGTCGAAGTATTTTCGGACGTTACGATTTTAACGCATGGCTTTTTAAATTCATATTCCGTCTGCATATTTTCCCAGAGCGTGCGTACCATGCCGGCTTCTACCGGATTTGCATGGCGAAGAAGCTTAAACCGGAATATAAAATGCCTGACTACATAAACCATAAAAATAACTGCAGCTGCCGCGATCCAGATCCGGGAAACCGTACGAAAAGAGCTGTTTCCTATGTCCAGCACAAGTCTTGGTTTATCTAAAGCTATAGCCTCCTGCACTGTAATGCACAAGAGATCGGGAAGAAGCCATAGCAAAGCAAGTGTT
This sequence comes from Anaerovoracaceae bacterium, assembly GCA_045643345.1. Lineage (GTDB taxonomy): Bacteria > Bacillota > Clostridia > Peptostreptococcales > Anaerovoracaceae > RUG13409. The sequence continues at coordinate 3,575 of JAZUKP010000044.1, forward strand.
TTTGCAGAGACGTGTTTTCTTAACACCGGCAGGAGTAATATGAATAACGCAAAAAACACAGCAATGCTGATAAAGATTCCGCAGACCAACGCAAATACGGACTCAAAAGAAAAACGTCTATCGGGTATTACTGCCGCCAGAACAAACAAAAGAAAAGTAGACGACATCAAAAGATTCGGGGAAATGATTGCCCCGTATTTCCACGTCTTCGGGTTTTCCCGTTCAGTATTGCCTGCATCATCCTTTGTCCGAATTGCATAGGCAATGACAAACCCGAAAATCATAGCTGTTATCCATCGAAAGATTCCGTTCATTACCGAATTTCCTCAAGATATTTTTTCAATTCCAGAAGTTCTTCCTTACTGATTCCGCTGTCGCAAAGTGCAGATGCAAAGGCGGAGATACTTCCGCCGCATGTTTTCTTAATAAACGCGCTGCTTTCACTGCAAAGATAGTCATGGCGCTTTACCAATGCGGAATAAATATTTACATTGCCCAGTTTTTCCACTTTAATGAATCCTTTTTCCGCAAGCCTTGAAAGAAACGTAAGCAACGTGGTGGTTGCCATCGCATGCTCTTTACACAAGATGTTTTCGATATCCTTCCTTGTGGCTTTGCCGTCAATGCGCCATAAGGCCTGCATTACTTCCAGTTCACTATCCGAAATCTTTTTCAACTCAGTTTTCATAAAGCCAATCCTTTCTACACACCGTAGTAATTATTCTACATTTTGTAGAAGATTGTCAAGCCTTTTTTTCTGCATAATAAAAGACCGGTACGGAATATATCCTCGATCTGTGATCTTCCCGTACCGGTCCGAATTATCTCTGTTTTTAGTAGTTTTCGCTGTTAATTTCGAAGTATGCCTGCGGATGTGCGCAAACCGGGCAAACTTCCGGGGCCTTGGTTCCCACAACGATGTGACCGCAGTTGCGGCATTCCCAGACCTTTACTTCGCTCTTTGCAAAGACTTCCTGGGCTTCTACGTTGTGAAGCAGTGCGCGATAGCGTTCTTCGTGATGCTTTTCGATGGCTCCTACTGCGCGGAATTTTGCTGCCAGTTCGGGGAAGCCTTCCTTTTCCGCAGTATCGGCAAAGCCTGCATACATGTCGGTCCATTCGTAGTTTTCACCGTCTGCTGCGGCAGCCAGGTTTGCTGCGGTGTTGCCGATGCCCTGCAGTTCCTTGAACCACATCTTTGCGTGTTCCTTCTCGTTGTTGGCGGTCTTTTCGAAAAGGGCTGCAATCTGTTCATAACCCTCCTTCTTTGCCTGAGAAGCAAAATATGTATACTTATTTCTTGCCTGAGATTCTCCGGCAAAAGCGGCTTCCAGATTCTTTTCGGTCTGGGTGCCTGCATACGGATTTGCCTTCGGAGCTTCTGCCGCTGCTTCCACCGGAACCAGGTCGCTGCCGGTTGCGCCGCAAACCGGGCATTCCGGTTCTGCGCCGTCTTCCACTTCAAATACTTCGTCGCATAAAAGACACTTGTAAGTTTTCATTTTATCTACCTCTTCATGGATTTTTATTTATTCCAGCGTAATGTTGGAAAGATCCTTCTCTTCCTGAACCTCTTCCTCTGCAGGGGCTTCCTCTTCCGGTGCTTCGCATACAGGAACAGGTTCCGGGGCCTTTTTGGGAACTTCCAGCTTCAACGCACCGTCAAAGTAGGAGCCCGGGTCGGTCTGGAAAGTGGCAGTGGCCAGGTTGCCCTTCAGCCGTCCGCTTTCACTGATTACGGATGCCTTCTCCACGATCACGCTTCCTTCCACTTCTCCGTCCACATAAAGGTTTTCCACTTTGGCATCGCCGTAAAGTGCGCCGGTGCTGTCGATATGCATGGTATTGGTGGAAATCACCATTCCTCTTACGGTTCCTTTTATTTCAAAATCATCACTTGTTTCGAAATTTCCCACAAGTGTGACACCCTCTGCGATAAATGTTCCTGCCGGCTTTACTTCTTTTTTTACTTCAACAACCGGTTCCGGCTCGACTACCGGTTCTTCGACTTTAACGATAATCTCTTCCTGCGCCGGTTCCGGCTTCTTTCTTCCGAACATATTCATTCCTTTCTTTCTAATTTTTCGTATATTTATAATATACAACAGAATTGGTCGAAACGCAAAGAAAAGTCTAAATTTATTTCCAAATGTGATATAATGATTGCTGCAAACGAACTTTTTTCAAGCGGAGAAACAAAAATGGAAAAGAAGACATTTTATATTACGACCCCGATTTACTACCCCAGCGACAATCTGCATATCGGTCACACCTACTGCACCGTCATGGCAGATGCTATGGCCAGATTCAAGCGGCTGCAGGGCTACGACGTGCGCTTCCTTACCGGAACGGACGAACACGGCCAGAAAATTCAGACCAAAGCCCAGGCCAAGGGAGTAACACCGCAGCAGTACGTGGACGAAATTGTCGGCGGCATCAAAAAGCTGTGGGAAACCATGGAAATCAGTTACGACGACTTTATCCGCACCACGGATGAACGGCATATAAAGCGCGTACAGGAAATCTTTATGCGCATGTACAAAAAAGGCGATATTTACAAGGGCTCTTACGAGGGCTGGTACTGCGTTCCCTGCGAAAGCTACTGGACCGAAAGCCAGCTGCTGGAAGGCGGACTCTGCCCGGACTGCGGACGGCCCGTTCAGAAAGCTTCCGAAGAAGCATATTTCTTCAAGCTCTCCAAATACGCACAGCCGGTGCGCGACCTGCTGGCAGGCGGAGAATTCCTGCAGCCGGAAAGCCGGGTCAACGAGATGCTGGGCTTTATCGACCAGGGCCTGGAAGATCTGTGCATTTCCAGAACCTCCTTCGACTGGGGCATTCAGGTACCCATCGACGAAAAGCACGTAATTTACGTGTGGCTGGACGCACTGAGCAACTACATCACCGCTCTGGGTTATCCGGAGGTGGGTGACGGCGAACCCAATCTCTACGAGCGCTACTGGCCGGCGGACTTCCACCTGGTAGGCAAGGAAATCGTCCGCTTCCACTCCATTATCTGGCCGGCAATGCTCATGTCCATCGAAGAACCCCTGCCCAAGCACGTACTGGGTCACGGCTGGCTGCTGATCGACGGCGGCAAGATGTCCAAATCCAAGGGCAACGTGGTGGACCCGGTGGTTCTGATCGACCGCTACGGCGTGGACGCGCTGAAGTACTTCCTGCTGAGAGAATACACCTTCGGACAGGACGGCGCCTTCACCAACGAAGTAATGCTTAACCGCATGAACTACGACCTGGCCAACGACCTGGGCAACCTGGTCTCCAGAAGCGTAGCCATGATCGAAAAATACTGCGGCGGCGTGGTTCCCGCAGCGAACCCGGCAGCGGCCGACGGTCCGGACGCGGAACTCCGCAGCCTGGCACTGGCCTGCCACGAAAAGGTTGAAAAGCACATGGACAAGTTCCAGTTCAACCTGGCACTGGAAGACATCTGGGAAGTTGTCCGCAGAACCAATAAATACATCGACGAAACCGCTCCCTGGGTTCTGGCAAAGAGCGAAGAATCCAAGGCCCGCCTGGACGAAGTCATGCACAATCTGGCCGAAGCCCTGCGCATCGTGTCCGTGCTGATCTTCCCCTTCATGCACACC
>JAZUKP010000045.1:0-6385 GCA_045643345.1 Anaerovoracaceae bacterium
TTCTGCCGGGGGTCGAAGTTCATGTGCACCTTCTCCAGCAGCTTTTCGGTATCTTCGTACATTTTTTTGTGGTCCACCACATTGATAAAGCCGAGAACCTTTTTCATGGGATATCTGCCCAGATAAATGTTCTCGCCGATAGTTCTTGCGGGAATAGGCTGCAGTTCCTGGTGAACCATGGCAATTCCCTTATTCAGCGCGTCCAGCGGTCCCTTGATTTCCGTGGGCTCTCCGTCGATAAAAATCTGGCCCTCGTCCATGGTGTAAATGCCGAACATGCACTTCATGAGAGTGGATTTTCCGGCACCGTTTTCGCCCATCAGGGCGTGCACCTTACCGGGGCGCAGCTTCAGTTGTACATTGTCCAGCGCTTTTACGCCGGGGAAGGACTTGCAGACCCCGCGCATTTCCAGCGTATACTCAGACATGGCTTGTACCTCGCTATTCTTTCAGGCTTTTGTTTGAAAAAAAGCGGGCAAGCATGGTGCTTGCCCGCCCGTAAGCTGCGGACATTCGTCCGTTGTTTCTTACTGTACCTTTACGTAGTCAATCCAGTAGTAGTTGTCAAGAGCTTCGCCGTTGAGAGCCTTAACGGTTGCATCTACTGCTGCGTGAGACTGTCCGATGTGGTCGTTCAGAACGGTACCGGTCATGGTTCCGTCCTTAACCATCTGCTGGCATTCGTCCAGAGCGTCAACGCCGAGGAGGTAAACGTCCTTGCCAACTGTTCTGCCTGCTGCCTTGAGAGCTGCATAAGCACCCAGTGCCATACCGTCGTTGTTGCAGAATACTACTTCGATCTGGTCGCCGTACTGTGCCAGTGCGGAAGCGCAGATTTCCTGACCCTTAGCGGTATCCCACTTACCGGTCTGCTGAACGAGGCAGTTCACCTTAACGCCTGCGTCGGTCAGAGCCTTGATGGAGTACTCTGTTCTGTACTGTGCGTCGGAGTTTTCTTCGTCGCCCATGATCATGATGTAGTTAACTGTTCCGTCTCCGTTGATGTCGCCCTTGTTTTCAAGACCGAGAACGATTTCGCCCTGATAGGTTCCGGACTGCTTTGCATCTGCTCCAACGTAGCAAACCTTTGCGTTGTCCTTGATCAGGTTTTCTGCCGGCTCTCTGTTGATCAGGATGAGCGGGATTCCTGCGTCTACAACCTTCTTAACAACTGCTTCTGCAGAAGAGGTCTGAACCAGGTTCAGAATGATGGCATCCATTCCCTGTGTAATGAATGTGTTAACCTGTTCTGTCTGAGTTGCCATGTCGTCTTTTCCGTCAACGATGGTCAGATCATACTTTACTGTGTCTGTTTCCAGAGACTTGAGATACTTTTCGATTTCCTGACGATAGAGTGTCATGAAGTTGTCGTCAAATCTGTAAATGGAAACGCCAACCTTGTAGGTTTTAACTTCCGGCTTCTTTTCGCCGCATGCTGCCATGCAGAGAACCATTACCAGTGCTAAAACAACTGCTAATACCTTTTTCATTTTTTCCTCCTATTAACAGGTGCGCCACTCGCACCAATACAAGCTAATTATACCCCTTCCGCGGGGAGTTAGCCAAGACTATTTTGCCGCCGCAGCCGCCTTGCGCTTTTTCTTGGTGTCCACCTTCTCTTTGATGATGGGGCCGAGAGTCTGCACCAGAATTACCACGATCAGTACCAGTCCCTGGAAAGCGTTCTGAATGTCTACGGACAGCGCCGGGATGGATACGATAATGAAGTTGATGGTGGTGTAGGAGATGGCACCGAAGATGATGCCTACCAGATTGCCCTTGCCGCCTGCCATGCTGATGCCACCCAATACGATGGCCGCCACCGCATACATTTCGTAGGACTGACCGGAGCTTGCCGGGGTAATGTTTCCGATTTTGCAAGCCTGGATAAAGCTGGCAAAGCCCACCAGAATGCCGGTAATGACAAATACCGCGATCTTAACGCCGGTTACGTTGATGCCTGCCAGTCTGGCTGCGCCTGCATTGGAACCGATGGCGTATACGCTCTTGCCGAACTTGGTCTTCTTGGAGACCAGAATGATGATGACCGCCAGAGCAAAGAAAAGCATGGTAATCCACGGAATGGCAAAGCTGCCGATGGCAAGCTTGCCGGTACCGAACTTCAGACGCAGGAAATCGTAGGTTTCGGAGCCGGGAACCAGTGCGAACTGAGAAGAGCCGGAGCCGGTGATTTCCTGGGGCAGAGATCTTACCACAGACAGTGCCAGGGAACGGTAGATGAGCATGGTGCCCAGCGTCGCGATAAAGGCCTGCATTTTGGCAAGACCGATCAGGCAGCCGTTGACCAGACCGCAGAGCGCGCCTGCCACCACCGCAGAGATCAGCATTAAAATGCCGGAGCCGGTCATATTGAACACCACGATGCACACGCTGGTGCAAAGCACCAGGCTGGAACCCAGAGAAAGGTCGATGTTGCCGGTAATAACCACCAGGGCCATACCCAGCGCCATGGTTCCTACGATGCAGGTGTTCTGAGATGCCAGAATGGCTGCCACGTGGCTCCACTTAAAGCTGACCCCGTTGGCACCCAGGGCCACCGCATATCCGATAATGATCAGCACCATAACAAAGATGTAGCTGTAATTGCTCCAGAGCTTGCCCAGTGAGAACTTCTTTTTATCCATTATTGTACCTCCTGCGTTTCCACGGCATTGGTGGAATAAAGCATTACGTCGTGCTCGTTGATTTCGTCGTGGGCAAAGATCTTCTTAATTTCGCCCTCGTAGAAGACCACACAGCGGTCTGCCAGCTTGCGGATCTCCGGAATCTCCAACGTATTGAAAATAACCGTTTTTCCGCTCTTTGCAAAGTCCAGGATCAGGCGGTAGATCTCCGCCTTGGCGCCTACGTCCACGCCCTGGGTGGGGTTGTCGAAGAGCAGAATCTCCGCGCCGGTGTTCAGCCAGCGTCCCAGGAATACCTTCTGCTGGTTTCCGCCGGAAAGAGAAGAAATACTGTCCGCATTGTCGCCGGACTTGATCTTTAAGCTGTCCTTCTGCACCGCGTAGCGCTCGTTTTCCTTCCGTTCGTTAATGTGCTGATGCTTCCTGGAAATTTCGTGTTCCGCCAGATAGAAGTTTTCCAGAATGCTCATGGTGGGCACCACGGAATTTTCCTTGCGGTTGGCCGGAAGCATGGCCACGCTGTTCTTCATATAATATACGATGCTGTCGCCGGAAAGCTCTTTGCCGTCCACGGTCAGGCTGCCGCCCTCCCGGGGAAGTGCACCGAACATGGTCTGCATCAATTCGGAAGCGCCGCAGCCCGCCAGACCGGTAAAGGCCACGATTTCACCCTTCCGCAGCTCCAGATTGATGTTCTGAAAGCCCCTGCCGCTGTAATCTTTCAGCTGCAGCACCACATCGCCCAGTTCCCGGGTCTCGTAAACCTCGTCGTCTACGTAGGTTTTTCCTACCATGTCGGAGGTAACCGCATGGGGTGTGGTATCCTTGATATATCCAGAAGAGATAAATTCTCCATTCCGCATAACCGTGTAGCGGTCTGCGATTTCAAAGATCTCCGGCATTTTGTGGGAGATGAAAATGAAGGATTTTCCCTGTGCTTTCAAATTTTTGAGGATTCCGAACAGATGCGCGATCTCACTGTTGGACAGTGCGGTGGTGGGCTCGTCCAGAATCAGAAGCATTGCGTCCTTATACAGCGCCCGGCAGATTTCCAGCAGCTGCTTTTCCGAGGTTTTCAGCTCCGAAACCATCACGGTGGGGTCGATATCCACGCCCAGGCTTTCAAACAGCTCCTTGGTGCGCTTTACCTCTTCCTTGTAATTGATGATTCCGAACTTGTTCTTGATTTCTTTGCAGAGGAAGATGTTGTCGGTAACGGACAAATCGTTGATTACCGAAAGCTCCTGATGCACAAAAGCAATGCCTGCGGCTTCCATCTGCGCGATGGTGGGAGTTACATATTCTTTTCCAAGCCACTGAATGCTTCCGGTATCCGCCTGAATGACCCCGGTAAGAATATTCATCAGGGTAGATTTGCCCGCACCGTTTTCGCCGAGCAGGGCATGAACCTCGCCCTCCTCTACGGAAAGATGAATATCCGTCAGAGCCTTGACACCGCCGAAGCTCTTGGAAATATTGTTCATTTCGAGAATTGCCATAAATCTTGCTCCGTTAAAAAACGGGATGCATGGCAAAACATGCATCCCGCATAAAGTCAGATACTAGTGACCTGTGAATCCCTGTACGTCTGCTGCGTTGCTTGCGTCAACGATGAATACCGGTTCCATAGCTTCTTCGCCGAGCTTGAAGTTCCAGTTGCCATCGAGGTAGCTTACTGCGTAATCGCAGACTGTCTTCATCATGGACGGGTTGAAGGATACGGACATCATGTCGTCGAAGTACTTCTTAGCTGTTTCGGACTGTGCAGCCTTTCCGAGCATTACGTCGTAGAGTTCCTGCATGCCGCCGATAGCGGAAATGTAAACGTCGAGACCTTCCAGGTCAGCCTTTACTGCATCGGAAACTGCTGCTGCGTCGAGCAGGTTCAGCATACCGAATGTCATTTCGTCGTCTTCGGAGAAGATGAAGAGCTTGCCGTTGTTAGCCTTTGCCTTTGCAACGATTTCTTCCAGCTTCTGTTCGAGGTACTGATATGCACCGTCTGCGGACCAGTTGCAAACTGTCTTATAGTCTGCGAAGAGAGCGTCGATCTGTTCCTGTGTCCAGACTGTTGCTGTCTTGTGAGTTTCGCCGGTCTTGTTGTCCTTGTATTCTCTGGTTCCGAGCAGGAATTCTTCGAATCCCTTCTGTCTGTAAACGCATACGGAACCGTTGTCTCCGATGAGCTCAACCAGGGTTGCGCCCGGTTCCATTCCGTTCTTCTGGAGCCAGTATGCAATTCCTGCGCCGCAGCTGTAGTTATCGCCGGAGTAGTTCAGGATAGCCTTGTCCATGTCTTCCATGATGAATCTGTCGAATTCAATGAAGGGGATGTTGGCTGCGATGAGAGCGTCAACACCGGCCTTTGCGGAATCTTCCAGAGCCATGATTACAACCAGAGCGGCATCACCGTTTGCTACGATGGTGTTGCAGATATCAACCTGCTGTTCGCCGCTGGATGCGGGCATGTATTCAGCTGTGTATTTACCAGCGTCGGTAATTTCCTTGCACTTTGCCTGTGCGAAAGCACCAGCCTGTGCGGTCCAGCCGTGGTCCGGGTTCGGTCCTAATACATAGAACTTTTTCTTTGCGTCTTCCTTCTTTTCGCCGCATGCAGCGAGAGAAAGAATCATTACGAGTACGAGAAGTACTGCTAATACCTTTTTCATTTTTTCCTCCTAAGTATTACTACTTCAATTCTTTCCGATTTATATAATCCCTTATCGGGGAATCGGCTGTTTTTGTTCCCTGCCGGGGAATCCGGTTCCGGGTGCTGCCGGCTAAACGTTTTCCACTCTGCCGTTTTCGGCGGAACGGATGGCTGCGAATACGCCCTGCATGGAGCCGATCACCTTGTCTGCATCCAGTACGGAGGGACGGTTTTCCAGAACGGCGGAAACGAATTCGTCGATGGTGCCGGAGCTCTCCTGCTGTTCGTCGTCGTTGGTCTGCATCTTACCGATTTCGTATTTGTCTTCGGTGCCGTCCTCGTGCACCACGATCAGTGCGTACTGGGGGTCGGAGTAAAGCTTTAATACGCCGTGCTCGCAGAGCAGATTGGTAAAGTTGGCTTCGTAGCCGTAGTTGGTCCAGCTGGTGATGACGGTCATCATAGCGCCGTTTTCAAAGCGGAACACTTCCACGCTGTTGTCATCTACTTCGATGGGGGTTCCGTCGGGGAACTTCTTGTCCAGCACCGCCAGGGTGCAAGATGCGGACACGATTTCGCTGCCAACCAGGTAGCGGATGGTGTCGATTTTATGTACGCCCAGGTCTGCCATGGACCCGAATACGGCGGCTTCTTTCTTGAAGAACCAGGTATTTGCGCTCTGGTCCATGCTCCAAGTCTCCGGTCCCTTATGACCGAACATGGCCACTGCGTGGAGCACCTTGCCCAGCTTGCCGGAATCCAGAATTTCCTTGGCCTTTACGTGGGCCGGGGCCAGTCTCTGGTTCTGAGCAATAAAAAGACGCTTTCCGCAGGTCTTCGCGGTTTCCAGCATTGCTTCGCAATCCGCAAGGCTGGAGGCCATGGGCTTTTCGCACAGTACGTGCTTGCCTGCTTTCAGCGCTTTGATGGAATTTTCCGCGTGGTAGGCATTGGCTACGCAGACGGAAACGGCATCGATGGTGGGGTCGTTTATCAAGTCGTCGACGGTTTCATAAACCTTACCGCCGAAGACATCGGCAAGTGCCTGGGCACGTTCCCGGTTAATATCAAAATAACCCGCGATTTCTAC
>JAZUKP010000046.1:0-7429 GCA_045643345.1 Anaerovoracaceae bacterium
CTGAAGTGCTGCGTGCCAGAAGCGCGATGCATGCCGTGTGCCTGGTAAAGGGGAAATTATCATAGGCCTGCAGATGCTCCACCCGGTAACCGCACATAACTGCGGTTTTCAGGTTGATAGCCATGGTTTTCGGGTTGCAGGAAACATATACGATCTGCTCTACGCCGTAGTCCAGAATCTGCTGCATGGCCTTGGGAATAATGCCGGACCGGGGCGGATCTACCACGATGATGTCCGGTTTTTCCTCAATTTTTGCCAGCGCCGTGTTCACGTCCTCGGCGATGAACTCGCAGTTGGACAGCCCGTTCATAGCGGCACTCTTTCGGGCGGTCTGTACCGCTTCTTCCACAATTTCCACGCCGATGGCCTTTTTCGCTTTCAGGGCCATGGCCTGGGTGATGGTGCCGGTACCGCAGTACAGGTCGTACACGGTTTTGCCCTCCAGACCGTCGATCAAAGACAAGGCGTCGGAATACAGCCGCTCCGCTGCCTCTACGTTGGTCTGGAAAAAGCTGAAGGGACCCACCTGAAACTTCAGGCCCAGAATTTCTTCGTTGTAATACTCTCTGCCCCAGAGCACCCGCAGCTCATCGCAGATGACCGCATCCGCCGCCGCATCGTTAATGGTGTGCAGAATGCCCACCACGGTGTTGCCCAGCGACAAGGACAGAATCTTTTTTATGTAAGCTTCTTCATCAAACAAGGATTCAGAGCTTGTTACGATGTTCACTACCAGTTCTCCGCTGCGAACGCCCCGGCGAAGCACCAAAGAGCGGCAAAGGCCCTCGTGGGTCTTTTTATGATAATGTTTGTAGCCTTTTTCCCGGGCAAACTCCAGGGTGGCAGCCAGAATCCGGTTGAAATCTTCGGGTACCAGCTGACATTCGGACACGTCGATGATGTTCATAAAACTGCCCTTCTGGTGCAGTCCCAGATGCATCTCGCCGCCCTTCACCTCGTCGCCGAAGGTGTATTCCATTTTGTTCCGGTAAGCGGAACGGACCGTGCAGGGCTTGATGCCGGAAAGAAGCGCCGGATCCAAACCGTTATCCTTTAAATACCGCCGGACCTCTCCTTCTTTGTTTTTCAGCTGATCCTCGTAGGAAACGCCCTGATAGCAGCAGCCGCCGCACTTATCCGCGGAGGGACAGATTTTAAAATTCTCCATATTTTTCGGTAAATTCCTGCTTAAATTCCGCAAACCGGTCCTCGTCGATGGCCTGACGGATGTTTTCCGCCAGACGCACTAAAAAGTGCAGGTTGTGCTCGGACAAAAGCATGGAAGACATGATTTCATCGCTCTTGAAGAGATGACGCAGATAGGCCCGGGAATAATTGCGGCAGCAGTAGCAGTCGCATTCCGGATCCAGGGGCGTAAAATCTTCTTCGTACTTCGCGTTTTTGATGTTTACCCGGCCGTGACTGGTCATGGCCATGCCGTTACGGGCCACCCGGGTGGGAAGCACGCAGTCGAACATGTCGATGCCCCGTTCCACCCCTTCCAGGATGCAGTCCGGACTGCCCACGCCCATCAGGTAACGAGGCTTTTCCTTGGGCAGCCGTTCCACGCAGTCGTCCATTACGTCGTACATGATTTCCTTGGGTTCGCCCACGGAAAGACCGCCGATGGCATAGCCGGGCAGATCCAGATCCACAATCTGGCGGGCACTTTCCGCCCGCAGATCCTTATAAACGCCGCCCTGCATAATGCCGAAGAGGCTCTGGTTTTCCGTGTTCTTGTGAGCTTCCTTGCAGCGCTTCAGCCAGCGGGTGGTGCGGTTCAAGGACTTCTCCACGTAATCGTGTTCCGCCGGATAAGGTACGCATTCGTCGAAGGCCATGATAATGTCGGAGCCCAGGGCGTTCTGCACTTCCATGGACTTTTCCGGCGTAAAGAAATGGGTCGAGCCGTCGATGTAAGAGCGGAACTTTACCCCCTCTTCGGTGATTTTCCGCAGATCCCCCAGGCTGAACACCTGAAATCCGCCGGAGTCCGTTAAAATGGCTCCGTTCCAGTTCATAAACTTGTGCAGGCCGCCGGCCTTTTTCACCAGCTCGTGACCCGGCCGCAAATATAAATGATAGGTGTTGGAAAGAAGAATATGTGCCCCTTCGTGACCCAGATTTGCCACGTCCTCCGGCTTCATGGCCTTGACGGTGGCCTGGGTGCCTACGGGCATGAACACCGGGGTCTGCACGTCCCCGTGGGGCGTATGCAGCACGCCTCTTCTGGCGCCGGTCTTCTTATCGGTTTTTAATAATTCAAATGTTACTGCGTCTTTCATAAGTTATTCGATAAACATGGCGTCGCCGTAGCTGAAGAAGCGGTAGCGCTCCTGCACGGCGGTTTTGTAAGCTTCCAGAATCTTTTCCCGGTCGTAGAGGGCGGAAACAAGCATCATCAGCGTGGATTTGGGCAGATGGAAGTTGGTAATCAGGCAGTCCACCATCTTGTATTTATAGCCCGGATAAATAAAGATACCGGTATCGTCGCTGCCCGCGCGAATAATTCCGTCTTCGCCGGTGGCACTTTCCATGGTGCGGCAGGCAGTGGTGCCCACGGAGATGACTCTTCCGCCGGCAGCCTTGGTTTCGTTGATGATTTTTGCGGCTTCTTCCGATACGCTGTAGTGTTCGAAGTGCATCTGGTGCTCTTCCACCACTTCCACCTTTACCGGGCGGAAGGTGCCGATGCCTACGTGCAGGGTAACGAAAACGGTCTTCACGCCCATGGCCCGGATCTCATCCAGCAGCTCAGGCGTAAAATGAAAACCTGCGGTGGGAGCAGCCACGGACCCCTCTTCCCGGGCATAGACGGTCTGATAATCGTCCTTGTCCTCGGCCTTGGCTTCCCGCTCAATGTAGGGCGGCAGCGGCATTTTTCCCAGTTCTTCCAGCACATCCATAAAGTCTCCGTCGCAGGAGAACTCCGCAATGCGGGTGCCCTCGGAGGAATAGGATTTGATTTCCGCCTTCAGTTTGCCGTCGCCGAAAACCACCACGTCGCCGGGCTTAATCCGGCGGCCCGGACGGACCATGGTCTCCCAGGTATTGCCTTCGGTTTTCTTGGAAAGCAGAAATTCCACATTCACGCCGGTGCTCTGCTTTACACCGAAGAGACGGGCGGGAATGACCTTGGAATCGTTCATTACCAGGCAGTCGCCGGGTTTTAAATACTCTTTAATATCGGAAAAAATCCGGTGTTCGATACTGCCCTTTTCCCGGTTCAGCACCATGAGCCGGCAGGAATCCCGGATTTTTACGGGTTCCTGGGCAATCAGCTCCAGCGGCAGTTCGTAATCAAAATCAGATACATTCATAACAAAAACCCCTTATTCGTTTCTGACAGGAGCTTTCCGTCCTATGTGGGCATAAGCTTCATCAGAAATAATTCTGCCCTTCGGTGTCCGCAGCAGCAGTCCCAGCTGCAGCAGATAGGGTTCGTAAACGTCTTCTATGGTGACCCGTTCTTCACCCAGCGATGCGGCAATGGTATCGATTCCAACGGGTCCGCCGTGGAACTTCACCGCAATCAATTCCAGAATGCGCCGGTCCAGATCCTCCAGACCGTATTCGTCGATACCCAGCGCAGCCAGGGTGGTTTCCACGATGGCCCGGTCGATTTTGCCGCTGCCCTTTACCTGAGAGAAGTCCCGGACACGCTTTAAGAGCCGGTTGGCAATCCGGGGCGTACCCCGGGAACGCTTGGCCAGGGTCTGCAGACTGTCTTCGTCGATCTCCACGTCCAGAATGCCCGCGGTGCGGCGGAGGATCTCGGAAAGTTCCTTCTGGGTATAAAGATCGAATTTTTCACTGATGCCGAAACGATCCCGCAGCGGCGCAGACAAAGAACCGGCCCGGGTGGTTGCCCCGATCAGTGTAAACTTCGGCAGAGAAAGCCGCAGTGAATTGGCCATGGGTCCCTTGCCCGTAACGATGTCGATGGCGAAGTCTTCCATGGCGGAGTAAAGAACTTCCTCCACGGAGCGGTTCAGCCGGTGAATTTCGTCAATAAAAAGCACGTCGCCCTCGTTCAGGTTGGACAGAATGGCAGCCAAATCACCCGCCCGGGAAATGGCCGGTCCGGAAGTAATGCGGCATTCCACCCCCAGCTCGTTGGCGATAATGCCCGCCAGAGTGGTTTTCCCCAGACCCGGCGGCCCGTAGAACAGCACGTGATCCAGGGGTTCCCCTCTGCCCTTGCAGGCTTCGATATAAATCTTCAGATTGTCGGTAATATTGGTCTGGCCCACGTAGTCCGCAAAAGTCTTCGGACGGATGGACCGTTCCATCAGGTCCTCATCCTGCTGCAGAGAAGGACCCAGCATTCTTTTTTCGTATTCCATAAAAGCCTCTATTTTCCTCTGCGCAGAGCAATTTTAATATATTCCTCCGCCGTCAGATCCGGGTCGTTTACACCCACCAGAGCGGACATGGCTTCGGTCTTGGAGAAGCCCAGGGCCTGCAGTGCCAGCACGGCTTCTTCCTTGGCGGAACCCTTCTTCAGTTTGACCGTTTCCGCAGGAACTCCGGCTGCCGGCAGATCCGCAGCGTTTACCTTGTCCTTTAAATCCAGCACGATGCGCTGCGCGGTTTTTTTGCCGATGCCGTTGGCCTTAGTCAGTGCGTCTGCATCTTCAAATACCAGGGCCTGACGCAGCTCCGCTGCCGTCAGCTTGGACAGGATGGACATGGCGCCCTTGCTGCCCACGCCGCTGACGGAAGTCAGCAGCTGGAACATTTCCAGAGAAGCACTGTCCGTAAAGCCGCAGAGGCTGATACTGTCCTCTTTTACCACCATGCTGGTGTAGATGGTGACCATTTCGCTTTCCGAAGCCAGATAGGCGGGACTGTTGTCCGGCACGAATACCTCGTAACCGATGCCTCCGTTTTCGATGACCACCCGTCCGGGCAGCGTATCGGTAATATATCCTTTAATGTAGTGAATCATAAGCTCTCCCTACTTCATTAAATACAGTTTCTTTTTTGCATCTCCGGAATAGGCGTGACAGATGGCTGCCGCCAGGGCGTCGGCGGTATCGTCGGGTTTCGGAATGCTGTCCAGCGCCAGAATCATCTTGACCATGGCCTGGATCTGCTTTTTCTCCGCCCGTCCGTAGCCCGTCATGGCGGTTTTGATCTGCAGCGGTGTGTATTCAAAAATATCCAGACCGCTGTTGATGCAGGCCAAAAGCGCCACCCCCCGGGCTTCTCCCACGAAGATGGCGGTTTTTGCGTTGTTGTTGAAGTACAGTTCTTCGATGCTGGCTTCGGCAGGGTCGTAATTGGCGATGACCTCCATCAGCCCGCTGTAAAGATGCTTCAGCCGGTCCGGCATGGGCATGTCCTTATCGGTTTCGATGGACCCGTAGGCCACCGGCCGGAAGCTGCTGCCTGTTTTTTCTATCACGCCCCAGCCCATGATGGCATAGCCGGGGTCTATTCCCAGAATTCTCATATTTCCAAGGTGATGCGTCCGATTTTGCCGCCCCGGAACTCGTCCAGCACGGTTTTGGCGGTACGCTCGTAGTCGATGCGTTTGCCGGAAAGAATAAAGCCCCGCTTTTCCGCGATTCTGTCCATGGTTTCCAGGGGTGTTTCCTCGATGCCTTCCAGCTTATACCGGGCGCAGAGCTGCTCCGGCGCAATGTCGCTGAGCTTTTCGATCAGTTTCAGAGCCAGGGTTTCCAGGTCCATGATCTCGTCCTTAATGCTGCCGCAGAAGGCCAGGTTCCGGGCCACCTCCTGGTTGTCCAGGTTGGGCCAGAGAATGCCCGGGGTATCCAGCAGCATGGTGCCGTCGGAAAGGGTCAGCCACTGCTTGCCGGTGGTAACACCGGGACGGTCGCCGGTTCTGGCCGCTTTGCTGCCGGTCAGCCGGTTGATCAGAGAAGACTTTCCCACGTTGGGAATGCCCACGATCATGGCGCGGAGCGGACGCTTCCGGTCCTTACCTTCGTTGATTTCCGCCCGGATCACATCAAAACAGTCGAAGACCGCCTTGATGCCTTCGCCGCTGTTGGAGTTGATTGCAATAACGTAATCTCCCCTGTTCTTCAGTTTCTGCTTCCAAGCCTTCGTCTTTTCCGGGTCTGCCAGGTCGCACTTGTTCAGCACGATGATGCGCTTCTTGTTCTCCGCCAGCTTTGCGATGTCCGGATTGCCCGAGGAAAGCGGCATTCTGGCGTCCAGCACTTCGATGACCGTACTGACCAGGCTGAGATTGCTTTGTATCATTTCCCGGGCCTTTTTCATGTGACCCGGGTACCAGTTGATTTTATTCATGTATTCCTAAAAGTTCCTTCGCCTGCATTCTGGCGGTGTCCGTGATATCGGTACCGGACAGCAGCCGGGCAAGCTCTTCAATTCTTTCCTCCGCGGAAAGAGGCTCCACCGTAGTATGGGTGGAGATTTCATCGGAAACCTTTCCGATTTTGAAATGACTGTTTCCTCTGCAGGCAATCTGTGGCAGATGGGTAATGCAGATGACCTGCCGGTCCCGGGCGATTTCCTCCAGCTTTTTTCCCACCACAGCGGCTGTGGCGCCGGAAATACCCGTATCGATTTCGTCGAAAATCATGGTGGGAATCCCGTCCAGATCGCCGGTAATCTTCTTTAAAGCCAGCATAATCCGGGAAAGCTCTCCGCCGGAAGCCACCTTGGCCAGAGGCTTGGGTTCTTCGCCCACGTTGGCGGAAATCAGGAATTCCACGCTGTCCGTGCCCTCTGGGGTGGATCCGGTCTTTTCAAAATGTACCCGGAATCTGGCGCCGGAAAAATTCAGATCCGCCAGTTCGCCGTCCACCTCGGATTCGATGCGGGAAGCCGTTACCCGGCGCATTTCGGACAAATTTGCCGCCGAGCTGTCGTAAAGGTCTTTTGCCAGCTTGATTTTCTTTTCCAGGTCCCGGATGCGTTCCTCGGAATTTTCCATATCGGAAAGGCTGTTTTCCAGGGTCTGGGCGTATTCCAGCATCTCTTCGATACTTTTCCCGTACTTGCGTTTTAAAGCGTTAATTTGCTCGATTCTGCCGATTTTTGCATCCAGTTCCGCCTGAGAGTAGCTGATGCCGTCCCGCAGGGAACGCAGATGAGAATTCATATCTCCCAGCTCGTAATATATGTCTGAAATACGGGCCGTAAGTTCATCGATTTCACCGGAAATACCGCCGACGGCTTCCAGCTTTCGCAGAGCGTTTCCCAGAGCGGAATCCGCCGAAAAATCGGAACCGAAAATCGACCCATGCGCCTCCGAAAGCGCCCGGAACAGCTGCTCGCTGTTCTCCATAATGCGGATTTCTTCTTCCAGCGTCTCGTCCTCTCCGGCATACAGTCCCGCATTCCGGATTTCATCCGCTTCGTAGCGCAGAAAATCCCGCTGCCGGGCATTTTCCGCCAGGCTCTTTTTCAGCTGAAAAAGCTGAGAGGA
>JAZUKP010000047.1:0-3847 GCA_045643345.1 Anaerovoracaceae bacterium
AAAGACCCGAACTGATAGAACAGAATCTGGAAGGTCACAGAAAATACAACGAGGAATTTCATCCGGATTTTGTTAAACTGATGTCGGACGGCTTGTTTTACAGGCCATCCTATACTTACCCCGCGCTGAATTCTTCCGCGGATCTGGCAAATATCCGGCCGCTGGGGAGAGACCATGCCTGGATAAACGCTTGTGTGGATCACGCAAAAAAGGTAAGAGAAATCTTCGGAGACGATGTTTTAATTTTTTATAATATCCCGTCTCCGTTCCACCATATTCTGAAGGAGCTTACCGGCACTTCCGGCATGAAGGCCTATCCGAAATGTCTGGAGGAAGATCCGGAGAGCTTTCAGATTGCCAATGCGGCGCTGCTGGACGACATGCTCAACCTGACCGAAAGAGTCATGACAGAAGGGCAGATGGACGGCATTTACCTGGGCCTGCACAACGACAATGTATTTACGCAGGAACAGTACAACCAATACATCAAACCCAGTGAAGTGAAAATTCTTGAGCTTGCAAACTCAATTCATCCCATAAACATTGCTCATGTCTGCGGATACCGGGGCAGAGTCAATGATTTCGAAGTATACCGGGATTACCCGGCGGCAGTATTCAACTGGTCTCTGCATACCACCGACCTGACCATCGCGGAGGGAAAGAAGTTCTTTACCCATTGTAAATGCGTGATTGGCGGCTATGACCAGACTCCCGGCAGCCTGATCCACGCCGGGTCAAAGAAAGAAATTCAGAATTTCTGCACGGAGCTGATCCGGGAAAACGGAACCGAGGGCTTCGTGGTGGGTGCAGACTGTACCATTCCTTCGGATACCCCCATAGAACATCTTCTTTGGGTAAAGGAAGCCTGCGCAAATTACAGCGAAAGAAAAGATTGGAAAACAATATAAGTACGCATTTTCATACAGGAGGCATACATTATGCAGAAAAATGAAATCGTAAGCAAAATTGCAAAAACAAAAGTCATGGCCGTTGTTCGGGTGAATTCCCTGGAAAGAGGCTGTGAAATCGTAGAGGGCTGCCTTGCCGGCGGCGTGGATGTAATGGAAATCAGCTACACCAGCCCGGAAGCCAGCGAATATATTAAGCAGTTGTCCGCAAAATATCCGGAGATGCTGGTGGGCGCGGGAACCGTTCTGGATTCCGAAACCGCAAGAATGGCCATTACCGCAGGCGCAAAGTTCATTATCGCGCCGAATTTCTCCAAGGATGTGGCACTGCTCTGCAACCGGTATCAGATTCCTTACTGCCCGGGCTGCACTTCTTACTCCGAAATGGTAACCGGTCTGGAATACGGCGCGTCTTTTATTAAATGCTTCCCGATTTCCAACTTCTACGGTCCGGAAATGGCCAAGGTTTTAAAGACACCTCTGCCGTTCATGCCCATTCTGGTCAGCGGCGGCATTAATTTAAACAATATCGAAGAATGGCTGAAGAACGGTGCAGACTGCCTGGCCATCGGAAGTCTTCTGACCAAAGGAACCAAAGAAGAAATTGCAGAAAACGCAAAAAAAATCATGGAGTTTGTAAACAAGTAATGAAACTGGTGATTACATCCAATTCATTTGCATCCGTCGACCCCGAACCCGTAGACCTGCTCCGGTCCGCGGGTTTTGAAATTGTGAAGAATCCTTACGGAAGGATCCTGACCGAAGACGAGCTGATTGCACTGTGTGCGGACGCGGATGCGGTGATTCTTTCCACCGATCCTTTCACGCGAAGGGTGGCGGAAAACTGCCCGAAACTGAAGGTGGTTTCCCGCTACGGTGTGGGCATCGACAATGTGGATATTTCCGCGCTGCGGGATCTGGGCATTGCGCTGGAGGTTACGGCGGGGGCCAACAGCAGTGCGGTAGCGGATCATGCCCTGGCACTGATGCTGATGCTTTCCCACAATATCGCACCGGAAAACCGGGCATATAAAACGGGAAAGTATAAAAAAATTCAGGGAAAGGATCTGACGGACAGTACCCTGGGCATTGTGGGCCTGGGTGCCATCGGACGGGAACTTGCCCGGCGGGCGGCTGGCTTCGGCTGCCGGATTCTTGCCTATGATGCATTCTACGACGAAGATTTTGTCCGGCAGTACGGTATTGAAAAGACGGATCTTCGGACCATTTTCCGGGAGTGCAGCTTTATCAGTCTGCATCTGCCGCTGAACCCGGAAACGGAGGGTATCGTGGGAAGCTCGCTGCTGAAAGAAGCCCGGCCGGATCTGGTACTGGTCAATACCGCAAGGAGCGGACTGATCGATAAAGACGCGCTTCTGAATGCGCTGCGCAGCGGAAAAATCTTTGCCTACGGGGCAGACGTTTCTTTTGCGGAGCCTTCCACCGATGATGAATTTGCAGACTTTGACAATGTGGTTATTACTCCGCATTCCGCCACGGTAACCGACGGCGCAGTGCGTAAGGTATCTATGGCAGCGGCAGAAAACGTACTGAAATACTTCAGACATTAAGGAGAAAAAATGGGAAGACAGGAAACGATTCAGGCAATCGAAGATTATAAAATTGTGGTAGTGACCCGGGGCATCTACGGCGAAGAATTGATGAAACTGGCCGACGCGCTGGGAAAGGGCGGCATTCGCATGTTTGAAATTACATACGATCCGGCAGATCCCGATACGCTGCGCGTTATCAAAGAAAACGTGGAGGCGGTTCATGCCCGGCATCCGGAAATGCGCATGGGCTGCGGTACGGTGCTTACGGTAGAGCAGGTGGAGAATGCAAAGGACGCCGGCGCAGACTTCGTGGTTTCTCCAAATTTCGACCCGGAAATTGTCAAGGCAACGCTGGACTGCGGCCTGGTTTCGATTCCCGGCTGCATGACACCTTCCGAAATCGTAGCGGCGGACAAGGCCGGTGCAGACTTTATCAAGCTTTTCCCCGCAGGAACGCTGGGCATTAAATACTGCAAGGATATTTACGCACCGCTGCACCATGTTCGCTATCTTGCCACGGTCAGCATTACCGAAGAAACTTTCCGGCAGTATCTTGACATCGGATTTGCCGGCGCAGCCATCGGTTCCAAGCTGGTAGATCCGAAATGCAGAGAGGAAGGAAACTGGGACGAATTGACCAGAAGGGCTGCGGCCTTTGCTGCCATTGCGGCGGAATACAGAAAATGACGGATAAAAGGATAACAAGTTTATTTTTTGATTTGGACGGAACCCTGCTGGACGATACCAAAAGCATCGACCCGGAATTGATTGCGTATTTATGGGATCTGAAGCAGCGCAGAGGGCTTCGCCTGGGTTTTGCCACCGGACGGCACGAGGTTTCGGTAAGCCCGATTATCGAGCGTTTTCAGCTGGACGGTCTTCTGGACTTTATGGTGTGCAACAACGGTGCGGATCTTTACTATTTCGATACGGGCGAGCACATTACCAATGGCTATATTCCGGTGGAGACCCTGGACCGCTGTCTGTCGCTTTTCGGGAAATACGATTTCATCGCCTCCGCCTTCCACAACGACGGTCACAAGCTGATTGCCAACCGTTATACCAAGGCGGTGGAGGGGGTGCTGACCCGCAATGCGTACAATAAGTTCTACTATCCGGACGAAACGGATTACTGTCCGGCTTCGAAGTTTCTGGTGCTTTTTGATCCGGCAGACTTCGACCGGGTGGATGCGGCGGTGAAGGCCAATCCGGTGGATGGCCTGCGTTCTGTCCGAACGGAAGACGATATTTACGAACTGATTAGTCTGGAGAATTCCAAGGCTGCCGGAACCGCAAAAGTGCTGGCGCGCTACGGATGGACCATGGAAAACGTGATGTTTTTCGGAGACGCGGAAAACGATCGACAGATGATGGAAAACAGCGGAA
>JAZUKP010000048.1:0-5002 GCA_045643345.1 Anaerovoracaceae bacterium
ACATACGATGATTACGCACAGTTTGTAGTCCAGGCCTGTAACGGAGGTCATCAAAGTACCCAGGCCCTGAACGCAGGACAAACTGTACACCAGCATAATAAACACGCCGGTAGTGGTGGCAAGGGTCTGCAGCGCAGGGGAATCAAAGCGCTGGCCGAAGAACTGGGGAATGGTCATGGCGCCGCTGCGGCGCAGATAGCGTCCGAAGAAGGTGGAGCCCACCACGTAGCCCACGGACAGCACGCCAACGGCTACCATAATGGGAGCAAAGAAACCGCTGTAGGCCTCTCCCACGTCTCCCATGAACAAGCCCACACCGATAAAGCTGGCCACCAGGGATCCGGTGATCAGCAGGGTCGGCGCGTTGCGCCCGGCCACGTAATAGTCGTCCGCGCTTTTTACGCTTCTGCTGATGAGCGCGCCCACAAGGATATACAGAACAATTGTGACAGAAATGCCGATAAGATAAGTATTCATTGCTTACCTCCGGTGGAATTCTATTCTGAGTAACTTCTGTGTACCGCCGCGCAGGACACCGCCCCCGACAGTACAAACCATAAACCGATAAAGACTGCAATCGCGATTTCCATAATTAATCCTCCTTTGCGTTTTCCCGTAAAAGACCGATATAATATTCCATTTTATCGTGCCAGGGCGCGATATAGCCCGCCACGTTTTCTCCGTTTTCGTCCGCGTACAGCGCCCACACGTACCAGTAGTAATACACCACCGCCGCACAGGCAATCAGATGCAGCTTTTCCTCCCGGGAGGCAGGACGTCCGTAATAGAAACCCAGCCAGTCGTCCAGCTCCTCGTAAGAAGGCTTTACCAAAGAGAAGAGCTTGCAGATATCAAAACCGATATCGGAATCTCCGGCAAACTCCCAGTCGATGATGTGCAGCTGGTCGCCCACCACCAAAAGGTTGGGTTCATAAAGATCGTTGTGACACATGCTGCGCTGCCAGGGATCTTTTTCCAGAAGCGCAAAAGCCTGGTTTATCGCATCTTTTTTCGCCAGCAGTCTGCGGTATTTTCGCTTGTTTTTTCCGGCGATGATTTCCAGCAGCCGTTCGGATTCCGCACGATAATCAAATACAAAGCCCAGCTTTGTGCCGGATTCGTTAAGTACCTTTAAATGAGACGCCAGCATGCGCACGTGGTTTTTGTCGGAAAAATCAAAGTCTTCCGTAATATCCACATAACGTGACAGCTTCCAGCCGGAGGCGTCATCCACATAAAGCAGGGTATCGTCGATGCCCAGGCGCTTGGCCGTTTTTAAGGCCTTGGCCTCTTTTTCCCGGTCGATGAGCTGAGATGCATTGATGCCGGGGTGACGGTAAACATACTTTTCGCCCTTGCAAAGAAAGCTGAAGGAATTGTTGTTCAGACCCTGCTGCATGGGGGTCATGTCCCGAATGTCCTCCCGGCGGCAGCCCAGATAGGCGCAGATGTTGCGGATAATGCCCTCCGTTTCGTCGCTGATCATGCTGTTGATGTTTTCCGCCCAGAGGCTGTGATAATCCTCCGCCGTGCCGGTCTGCAGCTCGGAGAGATTCAGATAACGGTCCGCGTAGGCTTCGCTGCCCGGAAGTCCGGTGCATACCACCACATCCCCTTCTATAAATACGGTGTAGGGACCCGGCGCCACGATCAGATTCTGCCCTCTGCGGATGGCAATAATGGTGCAGCCCGTAGCCTGCCAGAACTTGATGGAACCGATGGAACGGCCGATTTTATCCGATTCGGGCCCCACGGTCACCTCGAAGGTGGGTACCGAGCTCTCGGAAGGGATGGGCGTTTTGTTGGCGGAAAGCAGCTGTTCTGCGGTTTCCGCAAAATCCCGGCTCAGAGTCTGATACTGCAGAAGAAGCTCCTGCATGTGATCCCGCAGATCCTGCTGCTCCTTGCGCAGCTGCAGAGATTCCAGATAGTACCGCGCGTTCTCTGCGGAAAGCACCACCACCCTGCTCTTTTCCTTTACCGCTACAATTTTCATTTCCGCCAGCAGATTGACTGCTTTTCTGGCGGTTTCCGGCGAGACCTCGTATTCCGAAGCCAGTTTGGAAAGACCGGAAAGCCGTTCACCTTCTTTATATTCACCGCCCGCAATCATGGACGCCAGATCTGCTGCAATGCGCAGATATTGTGGAATACCTTCTTTAGCCATCTTGTATACCTCTCAAAAGATGGTACTATTATACGACTGACAACTTTACATGTCAACACAGGTTGTCAGTTTACTCTTTCGCCTCAGGGAAGGCTGCCCGCCGAAATTTTCTCCGGCTTAATAAAATCTTAATCATTCCGCCTGTGGTTTCTTAATCTGCTTTGGGTTAAACTATAAGCGTGGAGGCCAAAACATGTACAACATTTTAATCTGCGACGACGACCGCGATATTGTCGGCGCTCTGAAAATCTACCTGACCAACCCGGAATACCGTCTGTTTACCGCTTACAACGGCAAAGAGGCGCTGGAATGCGTGGAACAGAACCAAATCCAGCTGGTGCTGATGGACATTATGATGCCCGTCATGAACGGCATCGAGGCCATGACCCGGCTGCGGGAGTTCTCCAACATTCCGGTGATTCTGCTCACCGCAAAAAGCGAAGACACGGACAAGGTGCTGGGATTGAACGTGGGCGCGGACGACTATATTACCAAGCCCTTCAATCCTCTGGAGGTAACGGCCCGGGTACACTCGCAGCTGCGACGCTATCTGCAGCTGGGCGGCGGAATACCGCAGGAAGAAAAGCTTCGCATCGGCGGCATCGAGCTGGACGATAAAGAAAAGAGCGTCACCGCAGATGGGGAAAAGGTGGCGCTGACCCCCACGGAGTACGAAATTTTAAAGCTTTTGATGTCCCATCCGGGGGAAGTATTCTCTCCGGCGCAGATTTATCAAAAGGTCTGGAAAGACACGCCTCTGGGCAGTGAAAATACCGTGGCGGTACACATCCGTCATCTGCGGGAGAAGCTGGAGATTGATCCGGCCCAGCCCCGCTATCTGATTGTCATTTGGGGACAGGGATACAAAATGGAGAAAGAGGGAAAGAGATGAAGAAATTTGCCAGATCCAACGGGGGAAAAACACTGGTATTTATCCTGTGTGTGCTGCTGCTCTGCGTTGCGGCGGCAGGTATCGCAAGCTTTGCCATCATGACGGCGGAAGGCTTTTACATCACGGACGGAGAGGTCCTGTATCAGGAATTCTTTCCGGAAGGGGCCGCGGAGTGGCTTTCCGAGCCGGAGCTGCACTTTTTAAAAGATATTTTCTGGTTCCTTTACCAGATTCGGAACCTGGTACTGCCCGTCGGGCTGGCCGCTTTGCTTTTGGGCATCTGCTGCTTCGTGTCGCTGATGTGCACGGCGGGAAGACGCCCCGAAGACGAAGAAATTCATGCCGGCGTATTTAAGTTTCTGCCCTCCGATCTGATTCTGGCAGGATCCGGCGCAGCCTTGTTCTTCTGCTTCTGGATGATTTTCGACGAACCCTTCGTGGGCGGACCCTTCTTTTACCTGCTTCTGCTCTGCCTGGGCACCCTGGGAGCGGTCACCGTATTTACCGGCACCTGCACCTTTGCGGCTTCCCGCTTAAAGCAGGGAACTTTCTTTACCAATACCATCATCTGGTTTGGCTGCCGCCTGCTGTGGAACATTCTGAAATATCTTTGGACCGGCTTCTGCAATGTGGTACGCGCTGCAGGAAAAGGCCTGAAAAAAATGCCGCTCATCTGGAAAACCGTAGCGGGTGCGATTTTTATCTGCGCCGTGGAACTGCTGGCACTGGTCGGCAGCTGGAACACCGAAGACTACCTGTTCTTCTGGTTTATCGAAAAACTGATTCTGCTGCCCGCTGTGTTCTATGTTGCCTACCTCTTAAAGCGGCTGGCTGCCGGCGGCGAAGCGCTGGCAGAGGGGGACCTTTCCTACCAGACCAATACCAAAGGCATGTTCTGGGATTTCAAAAAACACGGAGAAAACCTGAACAGCATTGCCATCGGTCTGTCCAAAGCCGTGGAAGAGCGCACAAAGAGCGAGCGCATGAAAGCGGAGCTGATCACCAACGTGTCCCACGACATCAAAACCCCGCTGACCAGCATCATCAGCTATGCGGACCTGATCAGCAAGGAAGAATGCGAGAACGAAAAGATCAAAGAATATTCCCAGGTACTGCTGCGGCAGTCCGAAAAATTAAAGCGACTGACGGAAGACCTGGTGGAGGCCTCCAAAGCGTCTACCGGCAATCTGGAAATTCTTCTGGCACCCTGCGACGCAGGCGTTCTGCTCACCCAGGTGGCAGGCGAATACGAGCAGAAGCTGGCAGACGCAGACCTGACACTGGTCACCAGCCAGCCGGATCAGCCGGTACATATTATGGCGGACGGCCGCCGTCTGTGGCGGGTGTTCGACAACCTGATGAACAATATCTGCAAGTATTCCATGGCAGGTACCCGGGTATATCTGGACCTGCAGGAACGGGCCGGTCAGGCCATTATCACCTTCCGCAACACCTCCGCCGCGGCGCTGAACATTGCGCCGGAGGAGCTGATGGAGCGCTTCGTCCGGGGCGACGAATCCCGGAATACCGAAGGAAACGGTCTGGGACTGTCCATTGCAAAGAGTCTGACGGAGCTGCAGGGCGGCATTTTTGAAATCAAGATCGACGGCGATCTGTTCAAAGTCCTGGTATGCTTCCCGGCAATCAAATAGCGCCGGAAAGCCTGCAGGGGCGCACCGATGCCCGGGGTATAGATCCCCAGCGTCGGCGCCCGAAAAATAAAAAAAAGTTCCCGGGGGATTTTGAGAGGAACACAAAGGAGTATTGAGATGATGAGATTTGCTGACGTGACCAACACGGTCACCGTGGCCTTGTTTTTAGTCTGCTATTTTTACCAGTTTTTATACATTCCCGCCGCACTTCTGCGCAAATTGCCGGCAGCGCCCCAGGCGGCGCCGGGCAGAATTGCCGTGCTGATCGCCGCCCGCAACGAAGAGGCGGTG
>JAZUKP010000049.1:0-4994 GCA_045643345.1 Anaerovoracaceae bacterium
AAACCGAATGGGTAAGGATGTAATAATTGCCTTCGATTTTGCAAGCCCATAGCAGACATTTGAGTTTCTCGATAAATTTACGGGCAGAAAGCCTTTTGTGAAAATCGGTATGGAACTTTACTATGCGGAAGGACCGCAGATCGTGCGAGAAATCAAGAAGAGAGGACATAAAATCTTCCTGGATCTGAAGCTGCACGACATTCCCAACACCGTACAGAAGGCCATGGCAGTGCTTTCCGGCATGGACGTGGACATCTGCAATCTGCACGCAGCCGGAACCAAAGCCATGATGACCGCAGCTCTGGAAGGTCTGACCCGCCCCGACGGCAGCAGACCGCTGCTGATTGCGGTAACCCAGCTTACTTCCACCGATCAGGAAGCCCTGGAAAAGGATCTTTGGATCGAAAAGCCCATGGAAGATGTGGTTCTGCATTATGCGAAGAATGCAAAGGAATCCGGCCTGGACGGCGTGGTGTGCTCTCCGCTGGAAGCAGCCGGCGTACACGAAGCCTGCGGCAAAGATTTCCTTACGGTAACCCCCGGCGTGCGCTTTGCGGACGGAGACAAAGGCGACCAGAAGCGGGTAATGACCCCGGAACAGGCAAAAATCGTGGGATCCGACTACATCGTGGTGGGAAGACCCATTACCGCTGCAGCAGATCCTGTGGCAGCATATGAAAGATGCATCAGAGAATTCGTAGATTAGGAGGCTTATTATGGAACTCAGCAAGGTAATCGCAAAAGATCTTTTATCCATCGGTGCGGTATTTTTCCGCCCGGAACAGCCCTTCATCTGGGCCAGCGGTATCAAGAGCCCGGTATACTGTGACAACCGTCTGACATTAACTGCTCCCGCCGTCCGCAACGACGTGGAAAACGGTCTGGCAGAAGTGATTAAAGCAAACTATCCGGACGTGGAAGTTCTGATGGGAACCTCCACTGCGGGCATTGCTCACGCGGCCATCGTTGGTCATATTCTGGGACTGCCAATGGGCTATGTTCGTTCCGGTGCCAAGGATCACGGCAGACAGAACCAGATTGAAGGAAAGCTGGAACCGGGTCAGAAGGTAGTTGTGGTGGAAGATCTGATCTCCACCGGCGGCAGTGTAATCGAAGTGGTAAACGTGCTCCGCGAAGCCGGCGCAGAAGTACTGGGCATTGCATCCATCTTTACTTACGGTATGCAGAACGGTCTGGAAAAGCTGGCCGCAGCCAACGTTAAGAACGTATCTCTTTCCAATTTTGACTGTATTGCGGAAGTTGCGGCAGAAGAAGGCTACATTCAGCCGGAAGACGTAAAACGACTGATTGCTTTCCGGAACAATCCTTCCGATGAAAGCTGGATTGGAGGTTAGAAATGAGAAGTTTAATCGATATTCTGGATTTTTCGGTGGAGGAACTGGATCAGCTGATCCATACAGCTCTGGATATCATCGATAAACCATGGAAATACGCAGAAAGCTGCAAGGGCAGGAAGCTGGCAACCCTGTTCTTTGAACCATCCACCCGTACCCGCCTCAGCTTTGAAGCGGCCATGTACGAATTGGGCGGCAACGTAATCTCCGTGTCCAGCGCGGATTCCTCCTCCGCCTCCAAGGGCGAGAGTGTGGCAGATACCGCAAAAATTGTTACCAATTACGCGGACATCATTGCCATGCGTCATCCCAAAGAAGGTGCAGCGCTGGTGGCAGCGGTAAATGCAGGCGTTCCGGTAATTAACGCAGGGGACGGCGGACATTGTCATCCCACCCAGACCCTGGCAGATCTTCTGACCATTTACAGAGAAAAGGGCGGTTTCAACAACCTGACCGTGGGAATCTGCGGCGA
This sequence comes from Anaerovoracaceae bacterium, assembly GCA_045643345.1. Lineage (GTDB taxonomy): Bacteria > Bacillota > Clostridia > Peptostreptococcales > Anaerovoracaceae > RUG13409. The sequence continues at coordinate 1,828 of JAZUKP010000049.1, forward strand.
TCTGAAATACGGCAGGACCGTGCATTCGCTGATCGGTGCCATGTCCCGCTATCAGAATGTAAAATTCGTGCTGATTTCTCCGGAGGAACTGAAAATTCCGGATTACGTAAAGAAAGATATCCTGGACAAAAACAACATCGAATATACCGAAATTCGCTCCCTGGAGGAAGCCATTCCTCAGCTGGACGTTCTTTACATGACAAGAATTCAGCGGGAACGCTTTGAAGATCCTGCGGAATACGAGCGTCTGAAGAACAGCTACGTACTGGATGTGGAAAAGATGCAGCTGGCCAAGCCGGACTGCAGAGTGCTGCATCCGCTGCCCCGGGTAAACGAGATTAGCGTAAAAGTGGACGACGACCCCAGAGCGGCTTATTTCCGGCAGGCACTGAACGGCAAATACATGCGTATGGCGTTGATCCTCTTCCTGCTGAGGGATAAAGCTGCCGACCCGATCAACCGGACAAAGGTGCAGGGAAACTGCATGCCGGAGAATAAGTGCAGCAATCCCAAGTGCATCAGCGGGGTGGAGCAGGAGCTGGACTCCTATTTCAAAACCGTTCTTCCAGAGAATATCCTCCGCTGCGCTTACTGCGATGCGGATGATACAGATTTTCCTGAGAAAATAACAAAAAAGATGATACTTCGGAATGAAAGTCATTATCCGAAGAAGCGTGGAGATGCTCCGGTGTTTGAAGCTGTCTATGCAGCTCCCATGCCGCCGAAGGAAACAAAATGACCCCTTACCGACTGGAACGATGCGTTTGGGAAATTACACTGGCTTGCTGCTTTTCCTGTAAATACTGCGGTTCGGCGGGGGGGGAGGCTCGAAAAGATGAGCTCAGCACCGAAGAATGCCTGCGCGTGGCGGATGAACTGGGTGCTCTGGGCTGCCGTCAGGTATCTTTGATTGGTGGAGAAGTGTTTCTTCGACCGGATTGGAACTTGGTAGTGAAACAACTTAACAGAAATAATATTTCTGTTAACATAATTACAAACGGTTTTTTATTTCGCGAAGAACTGATTCGGGATTTAAAAAAACTGCAGGTGTCTTCTGTTTCGGTCTCTTTGGACTCTGTTCGGGAGATTCATGATAGATACCGGCAGGATGGCAGTTATGATCGTGCACTGCAGGCGATTGCAGATTTGTGCGCTGCCGACATTCCGGTATCCGTTATCAGTACGCTGAACAGCGAAAATGTGCAGCATCTGGATGGTCTGTTTCGGGTGCTTTGTAACTATCCCATATTTGCCTGGCAGCTGCAGGCCTGTGTTCCTATGGGTCATGCGGCCAAAAATCTAATCAATTATGCCTTCGATCCGGAAATCCTTTTAAGTTTTCTTCGGACGCATCGATTGGGAGCTCCGTTTTTGATGGGAATGGCGGATAATATCGGTTATTTTACACCGGATGACGGTGCGCTACGTGGAAATTCCCGGAATGCTTTCCGCGGCTGCAGTGCGGGCATCAGTGCCATCGGAATTGACAGTGTAGGCAATGTGCGGGGCTGTGAATCCCTTTACGATGACCGTTTTATCGAAGGCAATCTGCGGGAACATTCTCTGCAGGAAATCTGGGAGGATCCCGAAGCCTTTGCCTACAACCGGAAATTCGACATTTCCATGCTGGAAGGCGGGTGCAAAGGCTGCAGCTTTGGTCACGTTTGTGCCGGCGGCTGCAGATCCTATAATTACTTTGCAGGCAGATCTCTTTACGAAGCTCCCCGGTGTGCAGGAAGAGAGAAGGGATTTGCGGAAACAGAAAAATAGGATTTGAATAGCGATTGTCTATTTGAAACCAGGGTTTTTGCGGTTATAAAATATGCAAATTTTGTCCTATAAGCCTCTATATCTCGCAAAAAACCAACCCCGCGTCTAACGCGGGGTTTTCCACATGCGGGCATAGCCCTTACTCCTCGCTGACGCGTATAACGCGTAAACGCATCTGCCAACTGCGATGCTGCTTACTTTTTTGTTTTGAACGGGGAAGAGCTGTCTGTAAAACTTAGTTGTTCCCCAAGTTTATCCTCTTCCAATTGCGTCTTGATGTACTCCGCAATTCGGCTTTCATTTTTGCCAACCGTATCAACATAATATCCCTTACACCAAAACTCCCGATTTTTGTATTTGTATTTCAATTCGCCGAATTGCTCGTAAATCATTGTGCTGCTCTTCCCCTTCAAATATCCCATGATCGAAGATACTGAATACTTTGGTGGTATTTCCAGCAGCATGTGTACATGATCCGGACATAATTCTGCTTCCAGAATATTTATTCCCTTCCATTCGCATAGCTGACGTAAAATCTTTCCTATTGCGATTCTCTTTTCTCCATAAAATATTTTCCTTCGGTATTTCGGAGCAAACACGACATGGTATTTGCAATTCCATTTTGAGTGAGATAAACTGTTTATGTCATTCAGACCCATTTGTTCTCCTTTCTTAGCTTGTGCAGTTGGCAGACCGCACTGTTAGTCTAAGACTGCGAGAACTTTTGGTCAAACGCATAGCGTTCACCGAACCCCGCGTCTAACGCGGGGTTTTCTATATACAATCAAAAACCGGCAGTATACACTGCCGGTTTTAAAGTACGCTGAAGCAGAGATTTACGCAATCTGCTCTTTAATCTTAACCAAAGTTTCTCTCAGCTCTGCGGTTTCCACGCCGTAAACGATGGCGGCAAAGGAAACTTTTTCCGGTTTTCCCAGAGTGTCAAAATCACCGACACGGCTGACTTCATCCCAGGTGAGGGAATACATTACCGCTTCTTCTCCGCAGATGATGGCGGATTTGATGTGGCCGATCACGCCTTCGTGGCTGTCTACCAGCTGACCCAGCTGGGCCATGGATGTCTGCAGAATGCTGTCCAGCTCTTCCTTAGACTTTTCGGTAGCCACCGAGAAGGAACCTGCCAGGGCAGTGTCGTGGTGATTGATGCTTACGCCGGAAACGCAGTCTTCGCAGTCGCAGTCCTCGCCGTGTTCATGATGATGGTGATGATGTTCGTGACCGCAGCATTCGTCATCACAGCCGCATTCATCTTCGTCATACTCGTCATACTCTTCAAAGTCATCAAAATCACGGGGCAGCTTCTCTTCCAAATGCTCGATACAGCGATCTTTTTCCCGTTCGATCAGTTCATTCAACATAAGGTCGTAGGAATCACC
>JAZUKP010000050.1:0-5432 GCA_045643345.1 Anaerovoracaceae bacterium
GGCAAAAAGATTTCTCCGGAGCAGGCGGAACTGTGTCTGGAGAATTTATACATCTTCCTGGATTTTGTGGCTTGCTGCTACGAAGTCGGATCGTAGCCATGTCGTTCTGTGAGCCAAGGAGTTGCAGACCAACTTTGTCTTCCTAAGACCGCTTGGCCTCCGACTTGGCAAAAAGATTTCTCCGGAGCAGGCGGAACTGTGTCTGGAGAATTTATACATCTTCCTGGATTTTGTGGCTTGCTGCTACGGAAAAGACTATACCGAAGGCAGTTTCGACCGGGATCTGCTTCGTCAGCAGAAGGCTTTTGCGGCAGCTTCTTCCGATGCAGACGTAGACCTGAAAACGCTGATGGCGGAGAATGCTGCATTAAAGCAGGAACTGACTGCCCGCAGAACATTGCAGCAGCAGACTTATGTTCCTAAACCGCTGTCTTTGTCCGAATACCAGACTCGTAAGATCTATATCGATACCATGCTGACGGATGTCGGTTGGACGGAAGGCAAGGACTGGCTCAACGAGGTGGAACTTCCGGGTATGCCCAACAAATCCGAAGTGGGTTATGCGGACTACGTGCTTTACGGAGACGACGGAAAGCCTCTGGCAGTGGTCGAGGCAAAGCGAACCTGCGTGGATGTGGCCAAGGGCCGCCAGCAGGCGAAGCTCTATGCGGATATTCTGGAAAAGAAGTATCATCGCCGCCCGATTATTTTCCTTACCAACGGATTTGAAACCCGCATTACAGACAATCGTTATCCGGAGCGTCGGTGCGCGGCAATCTATTCCAAGCGAGATCTGGAGAAACTTTTTAATCTTCAGACCATGCGGGAGGGTCTTCAGAATATCACTATCAACAAAGCGATTGCAGGACGCTACTATCAGGAGGCTGCCGTTAAAGCTGTCTGCGATTCTTTCGACCGCAAAAATCGCCGCAAGGCGCTGCTGGTAATGGCCACCGGTTCCGGTAAAACCCGCACGGTCATTGAGCTTTGCGACGTTTTACTGCAGAAAGGCTGGGTCAAAAATATACTGTTTCTGGCGGACCGCAACAGTTTGATAACGCAGGCGAAGCGCAGTTTTGTCAATTGTCTGCCGGATTTATCTGTAACCAATCTCTGCGAAGAGAAGGATAATTACACTGCCCACTGCGTCTTTTCCACGTACCAGACCATGTACAATGTGATTGATGCGGTACAGGACGATCAGGGAAAATTGTTCACCTGCGGTCATTTCGATTTGGTAATCTGCGACGAAGCACACCGTTCGATCTACAACAAATATCAGGATATTTTTACATATTTCGATGCGCCGCTGGTGGGTCTTACCGCCACCCCGAAGGACGAAATTGACAAGAACACCTACGAAATTTTCGAGCTGGAAAATGGTGTTCCAACCTACGGTTATGAGCTGGCCCAGGCGGTAAAAGACGGTTATCTGGTGGACTTTATTTCCGTGGAAACCATTTTGAAATTCGTTCAGGAGGGAATTGTTTACGACGATCTTTCCGACGAAGATAAGCAGGCATACGAAGATACCTTCGAAGACGAGGATGGAAACCTTCCGGAAAGCATCGCATCTTCCGCTTTGAACGATTGGATTTTCAACGAAGACACTATTCGCCAGGTCCTGAACATTCTAATGACGGAAGGCATTAAAATCGACTATGGCAACAAGCTGGGCAAGACGATTATCTTTGCGAAGAATCATAACCACGCGGAAAAAATTTTGGAAGTATTCAATAAGGAATACCCGCATCTTCCCGGTTTTGCAAAGGTCATTGACAACTATATGACTTATGCCCAGAGTGCCATCGACGAGTTCTCCGATGCAAACAAACTGCCGCAGATTGCAATCTCCGTGGACATGCTGGATACCGGTATCGATGTGCCGGAAGTATTGAATCTGGTGTTCTTTAAGAAGGTGATGAGCAAGGCGAAGTTCTGGCAGATGATCGGCCGCGGAACCCGTCTTTGTCCGGGACTTTTGGATGGAAAAGATAAAGAAAAGTTCTATATTTTTGATTTCTGCGGTAACTTTGAGTTTTTCCGCATGAACAAAGGAAAGCCCACGGCAATGATGATTGCCCTGTCGGGTGCAATCTTCAATTTAAAGGCAAAGATTGCGTATAAACTGCAGGATCTGGCTTATCAAACGCCGGAACTGATTCAATTCCGTAAAGATCTGGTAGAGGACATGGTCCGCAAAGTGCGGGAGCTGAACAAAGAAAACTTTGCAGTACGTCAGCACTTGAAATATGTGGATTTGTATTCCAACCCGGATAACTATCTGACCTTAACTTACGAGGATACGCTGATGATGGGGCAGGAGCTTGCACCGCTGATTATCCCCGACGATGAAGACGCCAAAGCGCTGCGTTTTGATGCGCTGATGTACGAAATCGAGCTGGCATATCTTGCCGGGAAGAATTTCAAGCGGGCAAGAAACGATTTGCTTAAAAAAGTTCGGGCAATTTCGGAGGTTGCAAATATTCCGCAGATTATGGCGCAGGCGGATTTACTCAACAAGATTCTGCACACGAATTACGTGGAAAATGCGGGAATTAACGAATTTGAAAACATCCGCGAAAACCTGAGAGATTTAATCAAGTTTATTCCGCATACAAAAGTAATCTACGAAACAGATTTTGATGACGAGATTCTTTCCGTAGACTGGCGCGAAGCAGTCATGGAAAATGACGACCTGAAAAACTACAAGGCCAAGGCGGAGTACTATGTGCGTCAGCATGCCGACAACGAAGTAATTGCAAAGCTTAAGAGCAATGTTCCTTTAACATATGCCGATTTAAAAGTGCTGGAAGATATTCTTTGGAGCAAGGTCGGAACCAAACAGGACTACGAGGCGGAATACGGTCAGAAGCCGCTGGGTGAGTTCGTTCGCGAGATTGTGGGGCTGGATATGACCGCGGCAAAAGAAGCTTTCTCGGAGTATCTGGACGAGGTAAATTTCGACAGTCGGCAGATTTATTTTGTGAACCAGATTGTGGAGTATATTGTCCGGAACGGGCTGATGAAGGATTTGTCCGTGCTGCAGGAATCTCCCTTTACGGACCGCGGCAGTCTGGTGGAAATCTTTACGGATATGAACGTCTGGTTCGGTATCCGCAGAGCAATTGAAAGAGTCAACGCAAACGCCCTGGCGGCGTAAGGAAGGTAATATAGAAAGCGAAGTAATTAGCAGTATAAGTGAGAGGGGATAGCAATGGCAACAAAGGAAAAAGGAAAAGAGAGTAAAAAAAGGTCTCAAAAGAAACAATATGTTTTAAACGATGACAAAATCAATATCTTATTGATGGGCACTTCCGGCGCAGGAAAAAGCACTCTAATTAATGCAATTCTTCCCGGAGCAAATGCTCCTACAGGAAGAGGTCTTGCTGTAACAAAAGAAATAACCCCGTACACTACATCCGAAAGTCCATTTACATTAATTGATTCTGTAGGATACGAGTATAGTGTTTTAAAGCAGATAAAATTAAAAGAAGAAATAAGTAAGTGGATTAAAACCGGAGTAAAAAAAGAAGATCCTTCGAAATATGTCCACATGATATGGTTTTGTATTGAAGCGCAGAGCGAGAAGATACCTTTTGAGGTGTTGGATTGCTTGAAGAATGTTGTTCGTCTATGGAAAAACATCCCCATTATCATCGTTTTTACAAAATCGTATGGAACATTGGAGGAAGATGCTTTAAATATTAAAACATTTGAAGAGGTGCTTTCCAATTATAAGCATAAAGATTTATTTAATATAAAATCCAATGACATAATCCCTGTTGTTGCTCAGGATAAGGCAACGATGGCTGGCATTGTCCCGGTAAAAGGTTTGGATACGCTTGTAGAAAGGACTAATGAATTAATTCCAGAAGCGAAAAATACTGCGGAAAAAGCAATAAGTGAGTTGCAGTATCGTATTAAGAGAACTGAGTCGAACGGATGGGTTGCGGTGGCTGTTGTTTCATCGGCAACTGTAGGTGCAATTCCAATCAAGTTCCCGGATGCGACATTAATCGTACCAATTCAAACGGCAATGATTACAAAAATATGCAGTATATATAAAGTGAAGGATGGAAACTTAAAAGACGCTATTGTTCAGTCTTTACTTGAAGCAGGGGCTGTCACAATGCTTGCGAAAGCATTGTTGAATAAACTGAAAGATTTACCAGGCTTTGCAAAAATCGGAGGCTCGGTATTAAATGCTATTGTTGCGGGTACAATAACCGGTATATTAGGAGAATCATGCATTACGATTCTAGAAATGATTCAAAAAGGTCAAATTCATATCAATGATGATTTTGATTTCAGCAAATGGGTTAATGAAATTGTTAATGGTAAGATGCCGAAATATATTGAGGTGATTGCACAGAACCTAAAAGATATTGCACCTAAAGATATTCCGCAAGCACTGGCATCGTTAGTAAAAGATATAATAGATATCAATAAGGAAAAAGCGCATGAATAGCTCCATTCCCATGTCCCAACGCGAACAACAATTCGAGGCCATGCTTTCCGCGGTGCTGTCGCAGTACGCCGAAACCGTTGAAAAACTGGACAAACTCAAGGCCGAAGGAAAAGAAAAAACTGCCACGTACCGGCAGCTTTTCGGAAATAAATTAACCCTGGGCAACATCATTGCCCTGTACAAACTTTACGATTTAATCGATTAGGAGGAACCCCATGAAGCTTGCAAGCGCGCTGTCCGAGCGGACAGATATACAGACAAGAATCGAAGAACTGGCCGGAAGGCTCAACATGAACGCCAAGGTGCAGGAGGGCGATACTCCGGCGGAAGATCCCAAGGCGCTTTTAAAGGAACTTAATGGCCTGCTGACCCGGCTGGAAGAGCTGGTGTCCCGCATCAACCTGACCAACAGCCAGACCCTCTGCGAGGGAAAAACCTTAACCGAGCTGCTGGCCGCCCGGGATGTTCTGGCAAAAAAGCTGGGCATTTACCGCAGCTTCTTAAATGAGGCCAGCTGCAGGGTCAACCGCTACACCAAGTCCGAGATTAAAATCGTCAGCACGGTGGATGTGGCAAAGCTGCAGAAGGACGCAGACGCCATGTCCAGAGACCTGCGCACCCTGGACGAGCAGATTCAGGGCCTCAACTGGACCACAGAACTGATTTAACCGGACCGCGGAACGATTAAACCCGGGGATCCGGACGGCAAAATACAGTAAAAACAAGTTGGTAGCTTTTCGGAGTGGACGTGATCTCGGCGACTGAGAACGAGTCGCAAGCATGGCGCAGCCGCGGGCGGACTGCATTGAGTTCGAATCTCAAACTTTACACCTTATCGCCCAGCACCCTTACATGCGCACTGTTACCGAGCACTTTTACTACCGTATCGTCAGCCGGAAAGCGAGGGCGGGCACGGGGAAATTTTTGAAAGGAGCAATAACATGAGAATTCAGCTTGGCAA
>JAZUKP010000051.1:0-3735 GCA_045643345.1 Anaerovoracaceae bacterium
TGATTATTAACGGTGTTCTGGCTTCCGTCGGTTTTTCTGCCACCCTTTCTGCGGATGCGGTGACCGGCGTACTGAAGAACGGTATTGCCAACGCCTTTATGTTCATTCCGGGCGTCTGCGTACTGGCCGGAGCGGTCATCCTGATTTTCGGTTACGGACTGACAAAAGATAAAGTTCAGATGATGAGTGATACAGTGGAAAAACGGCGCAACGCGCAGTAAGAATAAGAAGGGAGAAAATATGAATTACGAAAGTGCAAGCTTTGCCGAAAGACAGGCAAGATTTAAAACAGCGTTCCACAAGGGAACTCCGGACAGAGTACCGGTCTTTCCCATGATCGAACAGTGGGCGCACTTCGCTACGGGAACAAGCATTGTGGATTCCTACACCAAGGATCCGGCTATTCTGGTGGACTGCTTCCGCAAGCTTTACGAAGACGTATACGTGGACGTTACCTACGGAACCGGTAACTTAAAGCCGGTAAAGCTTCTGGATACCGTAGGAAACTCTCTTTATAAAATCAACGAGACCGGCGTTATGATCGAGGGCGGCAAGGGTGCAACCATGGAAGCGGACGAATATGCCCAGCTGATTGCAAACCCCAGCGAATTTATCATGAATGTCATTCTGCCGAGAAAATACCCGAAGCTCCGGGAAAAGGAAAGCGCCATTGAGACCTGGCATCAGGGACTGAAGGACGTTCTGGACTGGCTGCAGTACAATGCGGTGGCCAATGCGGGCGTTGAGCAGGAACTGGGCGTTCCCATCGTGGTCAAGGGCGGCACCTACATTGCCCCGGACGTAATTCTGGACTTCTTCCGCGACTTCCAGGGCATTATGGTAGACATCCGCAGACGTCCCCAGGACGTACTGGATGCCTGTGAGGCCATTTACCCCATGATGATCAACGGCGCAAAATCCTGGACCAACCCCAGCGATGACGGCGGAATCTTTATGCCGCTGCACCTGCCCACCTTCCTGCGTCCCAAGGATTTCGCAAAGTTCTACTATCCGTATCTGAAGAGAACCACCGAAGATCTCTGGAAAATGGGTATGCCGTCCATCTACTACTGCGAAAACGACTGGACCCCGTATCTGGATCTGATGCAGGATATGCCGGAAGATGGTCTGACCCTGGGCATCTTCGAAAAGGGCGACTGGAAGCTTATCAAGGAAAAGCTGAGCAAGAGCTTCTGCTTTGCCGGCGGCTTAAAGCTGGAAACCTTAAAGCTGGGTACCCCGGAACAGTGCATCGACGAAGCAAAATGGTGCCTGGACAATCTGGCTCCGGGCGGAAATTATATCTACTGCACAGACATCAATCTCTGCTATGCAAAAGACGCCAAGCTGGAAAACCTGGCTGCAGTAACCAATTGGGTTCACGAGAACGGAAAGTATTAGAGGTGCAACATGGACGATTTCAAAGTAAGCGATTTATCTCAGCTGGTCAGCGAAAAATATGACGATATTCCCGCAGAAGTCATCAAAAGCATCAGCGGCGTAATGATGACCATTCTGTACAAATCCTAAGGATTTCAGAGAAAAGTGGACTCACAAAAAACCGGGGCCCGAAGGCCCCGATCAGATGAAAGAAACCCGGAGCGTTGGTGTTCCGGGTTTTTATTCATAATGGGTCCACATGCGAAGCACATGGACATATTGTTCGTTTTCGTTGACGGTGTACACCAGTCGGTGTTTGTAATTGATGCGTCTGGAATAAAAGCCCTTCAGCTGTCCGACCAGGGCTTCGTAAGGCGGCGGATTGCGGAAAGGGTCTTCCATCAGAAGATTCAGAAGACTTCGTGCTTTTTCTTCCAGATTCGCGGCCTTCAGCAGTTTTTTGTCTTTCTCGGCCTGCCGACTGAAAATGACCGTGTACATTACCACTCCTCCGCGGGATTGTACACGCTTCCCAGCGAGAGATCCTCCTCTGCCGCAGCCTTCAGGCTCTCTGTCATTCCCGGAATTCCGGAAAGCAGCAGGGTTTCCTGAATGGCTTTCCAGTCATCCTCGGAAAGCAGTACCGCATTGCTGCCGGTGCTGGCATTGTAGATGACCACTTCCTCGTGGGTTTCGCAGACGTCTTCTACAATTTTATATATATTTTTTCTTGCGTTTGTAATGCTTGTAATCTTTGCCATCGTGACACCTCGCGTACATTATAGCGTACGCAATTGCGTGCGTCAAGCAGGCGCGGCAGCCCTGCAGCCCCGTTTTCGCAGTTTGCATGAATTTGTATTTACGCATGAAAAAACTGTCGGCCCGCGGAAATGCACATTTTTCGAAATTTGTTCAATTGGGACCATATTTGTGCCGTATCGCAGTGTGAATTTGGGTGAAAAATCACCCAAACATGCAAAAAACATAAAATGGGACCAAATATTGTCTGTTTCTTCTGGTTGAATTGAAGTGTCCCCCAAAAAGTAGAGTCTACACAAATGTGATAGAATAATACTTAAGGAGGACATCATGAGCACTCGTTACACAAAATCATTTCGCATTAAAGTGGCCAGCGAAGCTTGCAGACCGGAGAATAAAGGCCTTGAGCACATCGTTGCTCAAAAGTACGGCATCAAACCATGGACAGTAAGCAAGTGGGCAAGACTCTATCAGCAATATGGCGAAGAGGGTCTTTCTAAGGGAAAGCTTTCCCAAGCCGGAATAAGCGACCGCGAACGCCAGCTCGAAAAGGAAAACGCAGCCCTAAGAGAGGAAATCGAAATATTAAAAAAAGCAGCAGCCTTCCTGGCGAAAGTCGGGCGCGAGTAAAGTACAGATTCATTCAGGAAAACAGCCATCTGTACAGCGTTGCCAGGATGGCTAAGATACTCGGAGTATCAGAAAGCGGCTACTACAAATACATTTCCAGACTTTCCGCTCCTGCCACGGAGAAGGAACTAGACGACATCGCACTTGCCGAAGAGATATACTCCGTCTTCCAAGGTTCCAGAGGATCCTTTGGTTCAAGGAAGATAACCTATCTGATTAATCGCAAGCGCAGCAGGAAGGTAAATCACAAGCGTATTGAACGCCTGATGCGGGAATATGGTCTCTTTTCAAGAGTAAGACACAAATACATCACTACAACCGACTCGAACCATAATCATCCAATAGCCGATAACCTGATCGGCAGAGACTTTCAAGCTTCAATGCCGAATGAAAAGTTTGTCAGCGATACCACCGCAATCCAGACGGATGAAGGCATCCTGTATGTCGCAGGAATCCTTGATCTGTATGGGCGCATGCCGGCAGGCTTTGCCATGAGCAGATACAACGATCAGTCTCTTGTGATGTCCGCACTTCAGGACATGCTGCAGAGAAGGCTCGGACGCCCAGGGAGCATAATTCACTCTGACCGAGGGTCAACCTACAGTTGTGAGTCATATCAGAAGATGATTGAGAACAACGGTCTTGTATGCAGTATGAGCGGAAAAGGCGACTGCTGGGACAATGCGCCGATGGAAAGCTTCTGGGGCAGAATGAAAGAGGAATGGATGAGTAAAAAATACAGGACGCTTACCGAAGCCATGCGCGATGTATATGAATATGTCTGGGGTTTTTATCCATACGGCAGGCCTCATGGATCATTCGGCTATGCTACACCTGCAGAATACTACAACAGCTACTAAACAAGCATTGCACGACTCCACTTTTAGGGGTACACTTCATTGGGACCAATATTTGGACTTTGAACGCTCTCGGAATTGCCTTTTTGAGTGTTTTCCGGACTTTGGG
>JAZUKP010000052.1:0-18107 GCA_045643345.1 Anaerovoracaceae bacterium
GAAAACAAAGCCTTGCGGGAGCCGCCAAACACTTTCTTTACAAGAGAGGCAGCTTCTACTTTTTGCATTTCATTTTGAGATACAAGCGGAGTACAAATAAAACCAGGATCTTCTCGTCTGATAAATCCTTTTGCTTCAAGCTTTTTGATTACCGTATAGGTGGTGTTTTTATTCCATCCAATCGTTTCGGCGGCAATTAAGCTGATTTCTTTTGCTGAAATCGGGCTTTTCTCCCAAATAATCTCCATCACTTTGGCTTCGCTTTCGAACAGCTTCTCTTTCATAGGAATCCCTCCTTGGACTACTTCTATAGTCTATACTATCACAATAGTCTGCGCTTGTCAATAGGTTTACATAAAAAAGAAAAGGCGGCAGGGATTGCTCCCCGCCGCCGTGCGTCCGCTATGCGTATATCAGATCATTATTGACAATATCCGTTGCCGTTTCCCGTACTGCATTCATTTGCCGCACCCATTCCATTTGGTCGGCTGCTTTGAGTGTTTCCGTAATACCTTCCTTCTCAGCCAGTTCTTTTGCCAGCCGAAAGAACATATCCTCCGCCTGCTCGTTCAAATCGGCAAGGTAGTCGTCCAGCTTGCCGTTCATCAGTATATCGGCGTAAAGCGCTTTGCGATGTTGTTTCAGATACCGCAGGTGTCGCTGGCCCCATATCCCGATGGGACGTTCCTCCGGCTCGTCATCCTCGGCAATAAAGTAGTAATCTCCGACCAGCTCGTATTTCAGCCCGGTGCGATTATCCGTTATGTACTTTTCCATTATGTGTCCTCCTTATAGATGACTTTCAGTTTTTTCTTCGGTGCGTCAATAATTTTCAGAATAAGATCATTGACATCTTCCGTCGGTTTGCCCTCCCGCAGGTACTCATTCCGTGAGGTCATAAGGCAACCAACCAATAATCTGTGTTCAAAATCGTCAAGATAGATGTGCCGCTTTGCTTCCCGCATTATTATTCCTCCTTCAGATAATCTGTGTACGGTGCTCTGCCCGACAGAAACGTGTCCTGTATAAATGCCGCCCCAAGACGAAAGCCGACGATAAAACTATCGAGATTTCCTTCACCATTGACTACACCCCAAGCGTTGACGTATGAGAGGAACTTTTTCTTGTCCTCGCCTGTGAGTTTGTTCGTCAGTTCTTCCTCGTAATCGGTCAGCGTCTGCATTTCTTTTTGGACAGCGGTACCAGGCTTTGCACTTCGTGCCTGCGGATCAATATTCCCGTAGTAAAATTCTTCGATAAACCCTGCCATTTCTGATTACCTCCTTGTGCCTATATTGTAGACGAAAGTAATAGATAAATCGAATGTGCGGATTTGAAAAAATGAAGGATGCCAAATTATATACGTTTGGCATCCTTAAAAAAGTGAGAAAAACTGCAATAATCACAGCAACAGTGAGGGAAATGTATTATGAAAGGAAGGAAGCCAGCCAAATGTATTTGGCATCCTTCCACATAAAAAGAGATACCGAGAAAAGCATCTCTGCTAATCTCGGTATCTCTTTGCCTCGCCAATGCCCGTGCTCTTGAACTACTGTCCTTAAGAACACCGGGCATTCGCGATCCGTTTTTTGGTGGTGCAGGTAACAGGAGTCGAACCTGCATGAGTGGAACTCACACGGACCTGAACCGTGCGCGTCTGCCAATTCCGCCATACCTGCATGCAACAGATAGAATGATACATTAAAAAACTTGCGTTTGCAAGAGGAATGTGATAAACTTTTTCAGTATTTAAGAATTTTTTTAAAAAAGGAGAAAAACTAATGGTTAATTTCGACGGCGGAGCGGAAAGCGTCAGCATCAGCTCCCGTATTGCGGAAACTGTAATCGGATCCCAGACCAAGTTCAAGGGAACCGTTAAGACAGAAAAGCCTATTAGAATTGACGGATATTTCGAAGGAGAAATCGAGACGACTGACATTGTTTTCGTGTCTGAGGAAGGTGAAATTAACGGAACCGTTGTCTGCAGAGAAATGCAGCTTCTGGGAAAAGGTTCCGGAAAGCTCACTTGCACCGAACTTTTCCGGGTTACCGCTTCCGGTTCTTTTGAAGGCGATGTTGTCGCAGCGGATCTCGAAACCGTTAAGGGTTCTGTGATTAAGGGAAATTTACAGATTTGCAAATAAAATCTCTTACGGGACGCAGCAGCGTCCCGTTTTTTTATTTCGTTTTTTGTGACCTCTCCTTTTTTTTCTGCGACTGTATAGGCAAAGGGGTTTTCTTATAGGAGAGGTACAAATTATGAAAACAAAAAATATCGCGGCGGTGCTTCTTTCCGTTCTCATGGTCTTTTCACTGGCAGCCTGCGGGGCAGTTAAAAAAGAAGCGGATATCGGGCGACCCGAGAGTGTTTCTTCTCTGACGGACGCATACAGAGCCGGAAACTCTTATTCCCAGAAAGCGGAGGAGGGCATGGAATTTTCCCTTTCTCCCTCCTACGATTCCAAAGACGGGTTGACAGGATTCAGTACCGATACTTCCAAAACCGGCAGTCTGTTTCCCGCCGACGTTAAGCTGATTTACCGGGCCAACGCATCCGTGCAGACGGCGGATTTTGAAAAGGCGGAGGAGAGCCTGAAGGCTGCAGTGGCAGCCGCGGGCGGCTATTTCGAGTCTCAGTCCGTATACAGCGGCGATTACTATAATCGGAGCGCGCTGCGCCGGGGCGAATATACGCTGCGTATTCCTGCGGATAATTACCGCAGTTTCGTGGACGGCTTGGGCAGCTATGCGGTAGTCACCAATCTGAAGGAAACGGTGGATGACGTGGGGCAGGTCTACTACGAGACCGAGGCACGGCTGAAGACTCTCTACACCAAGGAAGAGCGCCTGCAGGAGCTCTTAAAGAAGGCAGAAGGCCTGAACGACATTATCCAGCTGGAGAACGCGCTGTCCGATACCGAGTATGCCATCGATCAGTATCAGTCCGAATTGAACCGTTACGACAGCCTGATTGGCTATTCTACGATCAGCCTGAGTTTGCAGGAGGTCAGCCGGCCGGAGGAGGGCATCGGTGAGAAAAACGGTTTCTTTGCGGTGCTGGGAAGGCGCTTTGTGGCAGGTCTGGCGGATACCGGTCTGGCACTGGAGAATTTCGCCTACTGGATTTCCGGCAATTTCGTGCCGCTGGTGCTCTGCGCCGCTGCTGCAATATTCCTCCGGAAGAAGCACCCGGTCAGGAAGCTTCGCGCAAAAATTGCAGCCGGAAGGACCAAAAAGCCGGGAAACGGACCGACAGATGAAAATAAGTAAAGAAAAAGTGGCCTTCGGGCCGCTTTTTTCATGGAAAATTCATGGAAAAGGTTGTATAATACATTGTTACTTATACGTTTATAGGAGATTGACATGAAAAAGACAACAAAGATCATCGCAATGGTAATGGTTTTGGCTATGATGCTGGGACTTTGCGCATGCGGAAAAAATGAATTCAGCTTCAGCGACGGACTGGATGAAAACGGTTATTTCAAGGGCATCAAGGCTCTGGATTACTACGAACTGGGCGATTTCAGCAAAATCGTTATCCAGCAGAAGCAGATTGACGCGGAAATCGAATATCTGACCACCGAGCTTTTCCCGGAGCAGGTGAAGGTTACCGACAGAGCTGTAGAAGCGGGCGATACCTACAACATGGGCTATGTGGGAAAGATTGACGGTGTTGCATTCGAAAACGGTTCCACCGGAGAAGGCGGTGCTACGGTAAACACAAAGACCGACAAGTACATTGACGGCTTCTTTGATCAGATTGTAGGACACGTTCCCGGAGAAACCTTCGACATTAACGTAACCTTCCCGGATCCCTACGAAAACAATAAGGATCTTTCCGGCAAGGCGGCAGTGTTCACCATTACCCTGAACTACATCGTGGAATACAAGAAGGCCGAATGGACCGACGATTTCGTCTACAACAACATGTACTATTACTACGGTCTGAAAACCACCGCAGAAGCGGAAGATTATATCAAGAACATGCTTCTGGACGACTTTGTGGGAAAGAATGCTAAGCTGACCGGAGAGCTTCCGGAAGCCGTTCAGACCTGGTATGAAAAGTGCGTCATCAAGAACCTGGAGAATCAGGCGAAGAACCAGATGGGTGTGGAACTGGTTAAGCTGCTGAAGGATCAGTACGGCGTAAATTCCGAGACCGAATTTATCGAAAAGTATAAGGATGAACTGACTGCACAGGCGCAGAGCTATCTGCTGCTGCAGGCCCTTGCGGAAAATGAGGGATACAAGGCCAGTGAAGCGGAAATTCAGGAAATGCTGAAGACCCAGGCCGAGAAGGAAGAAGATCAGAAAGCTATGATCGACGCTTACGGTATGCCTTATCTGGCACAGTTCACCATGCAGAACAAAGTGTATGAAAAACTGATGGAAAAGGTCGTAATTGAATAAAGCAGTAATAAATGGTAAAATCTTTGTGTCATTAATATAGGTATTTTTTAGGAGACAGAAATGGCAGACAATAAGAAGAACGTAAACGAAGAAGTTCTGGAAGATGATGATTTCATTACCCTGGAATTTGAAGACGGAAAAGAAGTAGAATGCGAAATCATGGGAATTTTCGATGTAGAAGATAAAGAATACATCGCACTGCTCCCGGACGACGGAACCGACGATGTATACCTCTACGGTTACAAGGAAGTTTCCGAAGAAGAGTTTGAACTGGTTGACATCCTGGACGATGCGGAATTCGACAAGGTTGCAGCCGTATTCAACGAACTGGATTTCGACGAGGAATAATTTATAATGCAGCACTACGATATTATCGTCGTAGGCGCGGGCGCTTCCGGGGTTTTCATGTCCTATGAACTTACCAGGCGCAATACGAGTGCGAAGGTACTGGTACTGGACAGGGGCTGTGCCCTGGAAGAACGCAAGTGCCCTATAGCCGCAGGCAAGGTGGAAAAGTGCATCAAGTGCAATCCCTGCCATATTATGAACGGCTACGGTGGTGCGGGTACTTTGTCGGACGGCAAATACAACATCACCACCGAATTCGGTGGTGATTTGCATTTATACGTAGGGGAAAAGAAAGCCATGGAGCTGATGGAGTACGTAGACAGCGTGCTCTGCAGCATGGGCGGCGATCAGGCCAAGCTCTACGACGCGGCAAATGACCAGCTGAAAACCCTCGCACTGCGCTACGACTTACATTTACTGGACGCCAAAGTGCGTCACCTGGGAACGGACCGCAACGTGCAGATTCTCAAGAAGATGTACGACTTTTCCGCAGGGAAAATAGAAACCAGATTCCGCACCGCCGTGGAAAGCGTGGAAAAGACGGCGGATGGTTTTGCGGTAACCACAGACAAAGGCGAAAGCTTCCACTGCACCGATCTGGTGCTGGCCATGGGACGTTCCGGCTCTAAGCAGCTGTCCGAGATCTGCGGCAGCCTGGGCATTGAGACCAGCAGCAACCGGGTGGATCTGGGCGTGCGGGTGGAACTTCCCGCTGAGGTGTTTAAGCACATCACCGATCAGGTCTATGAAGGCAAACTGGTGTACCGGACGAAAAAATTCGGAGATCTGGTGCGCACCTTCTGCATGAATCCCTACGGCGAAGTGGTCAACGAGAACACCAACGGAATCGTAACGGTAAACGGTCATTCTTACGCAGACCCCAGCCTGCGCACGGGCAACACCAATTTTGCCCTGCTGGTGTCCAATAAGTTTACCGAGCCTTTCAAAAACAGCAACGAATACGGAGAATCCATCGCAAAGCTGTCCAATATGCTGGGCGGCGGCGTGCTGGTGCAGCGCTTCGGCGACCTGGTCAAGGGCCGGCGCAGCAACGAGCACCGCATGGAGAAGTGCTTTACCAAGGCCACGTTAAAGGCTACCCCCGGCGATCTTTCGCTGGTACTGCCCAAGCGCCAACTGGACGATATCATCGAGATGGTTTATGCCCTGGACAAGATTGCCCCCGGCACCGCCAACGAGGATACGCTGCTCTACGGCGTGGAAGTGAAGTTCTACAATTCTCTGATCGCGGTGGACGAACATCTGGAAACCGCAGTCCCCGGCCTCTATGCTCTGGGCGACGGCAGCGGCGTGACCCATTCTCTGTCGCAGGCGGCTGCCAGCGGCGTGTATGTAGCCCGGATTCTGAATGAAAAGTATCAATAAATACATTTTTCGGACTCTTTGCTGAAATAGTGTTGACCTTTCCCTTCGGGGAAGGTTTAGGATGAACGCGGTGGAGGTGCCGAAATGCAGATAAAAGACGTAGAAAAACTGACCGGATTGACAAAAAAGAGCATCCGTTATTACGAGAGCAAGGGATTGCTTTCGGTAAAGCGTGACCGCAGCAACGATTACAGAGACTACACCGAAGAGGACGTGGAAGTCTTGCGGAAAATCCGGCTGTACCGTTTTCTGGATTTTTCCGTGGAAGAGGTGGGAACTCTTTTGGTCATGACCCCGGAGGAAATGCAGGAGGCTTTGCAGGAAAAGGCGGATTGGTTCGAAAAACAGTCCATAGAAAATGATATCAAAAAAAGCCTCAGCCTTCGGTTGATGAAAACCGGTGACTGCAGCGGGCTGTACGACGAAGTGGCGGCCCTGGACGGAGAACTGGAAAATGTTAAAAGTTCACTGCTGGAACTGAGCTATACCAATGTATATGCTGCGGCAGTCAGCTCGCTGATTTTGCTGAGTCCCATTCTCTGGCTGTTTGTGAATATTTCGGAGCGGAAGTGGGAACTGCTGCCCTGGAATGCGGTCTTTGCGCTGATTGCGTCGGTGTTCCTGTGGAATGTCTGGCGCGATTTTGTGAAATTCCGAAATAATCATAAAAGCGCTCTGCAGAAGGAGAACCGAAAGAATCGGCTGGTGCTGCCCGTGATGCTGCTCAGTCTGGCGGCTTGTTTTGCCACTCTTATCGGGATGCAGCTCTTTCAGGAAGAATGCCTGCTTGTCCGGGATTATCTTTTTTTCGAGAACCCTTTTGGCTTAACGGTTCTGTTGATTCCGGCAATCATACTTGCCGTTTCGCTGGCTGCGGCGCGGCTTCTGCATAGGTTCAAGCTGCGGGGTATGGGAGCCTTTGACAACATGGTCGACTGGCTGCAGGGCAAAAAATCAGTCCTGTTTGTAGGAATTGCGGCTTTTCTTCTGATATTGTACTGTGCGTTTACCACTGTCAACGCAGTAACTGCAGATTCGGTTATTCTTTATCGCCCCTGGAATCTTGAAGGAACCGTTTTTTCCTATGAGCAGGTGCAGTCCGTGGATGCAGGTTTTCAGCGAAACGGCAGTTTTCGCTACACGCTGGTTCTTCCCGGCGAAAAGATTTCTTTCAGTGCGCCCAGTACCAATTCGGAAATTGAACGCTACAAAGAAGACACTTATCTGGAGCTGGAGGAGCTGGACGAAAAGCTGATGTCTTTGGGGATTTCCAAAAGTTCCGACAGTCGCTTCAGCGGCCGGGCTCACCTGGATCCGTATTATGTGAATCGTTTTCTGCGAATTGTGGAAAATCGAAACTGAATATGTCAGATAGCAAGAGATCCTCGCTTTGGCGAGGATCTCTTTTTTAATCGATTATGATTTTTTCGGCTGCGACTTCACTTCTGTCAGAGCTTCCAAATGTGCGCTCAGCTTTTCGCAGAGCGCGCAGAAGGTGGCTGCTTCTTCTTCCGTAAAGCAGGCGGTGTAGACAGCCGTGTGGGCCTCCCGCTCCGCAGAGATTTTTTCTTCCAGCGTTTTGGCGCTGTCGGTCAGAGAAATGTGGTAGACCCGCTTGTCGTTTTCATCCTGGGTCCGGAGAATCAATCCCCGGTTTTCCAGCTTGCCTAAAAGCTCGGAAAGGGAGGAGGGACGCAGGTCCAGGGCCTCCGCCAGTTCGCCGGTGGTCATGCTGTCCGCGGCTTTTAGCGCGGAAATCAGTCTGCCTGCGGCGAAATTCGGTCTGTGATGTCCGCCGTGACCCTTGCCGCCGTGTTTTCCGCAGCCCGGCTTTTCCGGACCGTGTTTATGGCAGCACGGTTTTTCCGGTCCCTGACCGCGGAAGGCGCGCCCGTCTTCCGGGCCGTGCATGCTGCCGGCCATGGGTCCTTTCGGACCGTGCTTGCCTTCCCAATTTGCTCCGGTTCCTCTTTTCATTGCTCTCTGCAGATGCATTACCGCACCCATTACATCATTCTTGTTTTCCATAAAATACCCCCTAATGTACACTGACTTAAAAATATAACTAATTTCGGTACCGAAATAATAATACTTCGGTACCGAAATATTGTCAAGCATTTTTTTAAGATTTCTTTAATTTTCTCTGAAAGGTGACGTATCCGTTTTTCTTCCGTCTGTATTTATGGTAAAATAGCCTGCAAAGGGGGAATATACTATGCTCAAATTAAAAAACGTATCCAAATTCTATTATTCCGGCGGTGTGGTTACCAGCGGCTTTTCCAAAGTCAATCTGGAGCTGCAGCGCGGGGAATTTGTGGCAATTACGGGGGAAAGCGGCAGCGGTAAGTCTACGCTTCTGAACGTGATTTCCGGACTGGATACCTACGAAGAAGGGGAGATGTATATCAACGGCGAGGAAACCAGCGCCTATTCGGCCGCCGAGTTCGAGAACTACCGCCGCAGATACATTGCCAACATCTATCAGAGTTTTAATCTTATCAACAGTTATACCGTCTTCCAGAACGTGGAGATGGTGCTTCTTCTGAACGGTCAAAAGCGCAGAGAAATCAAAAAGAAGGTGCTGGAGGTTTTGAAGCAGGTGGATCTGTACCAGTTCCGCAATGCCAAAGCATCCAAGCTTTCCGGCGGCCAGAAGCAGCGCGTGGCTATTGCCCGTGCCTTGGTCAAGGATACGCCCATTATCGTGGCGGACGAACCTACCGGCAATCTGGATTCCGCTTCCGCAGCCAACGTAATAGAGCTTTTAAGCAAGCTGGCCAAGGACCGGCTGGTAGTTGTGGTTACCCATAACTACGACCAGGTGGAGCCCTACGTGACCCGGAAGATCACCATGCACGACGGCCGCATTACCGAGGACCTGGTTCTGCGCGAGCCGGAGAAAACGGAGGATGCAGTTACGGAAAAATCCGAAGAAGTCTCGGAATCTGCTGCTTCTGCGGAAGTAAGCAGTGCTGCCGAAACAAAAAGTGCGGTGCCTGCTGCGACAGAAGACGATTTTGATGAAATTTCCCGGAAAAACAAGCGGCATCTTTCTTTCGGGGCGGGACTTCGTCTGGGCACCCGCAATGCGTTTAATATTGTGCCCAAGTTTTTGCTGCTTCTCTTTATTTTCCTGTTTATCTGCGTGTCCGTTACCAGCTTTTACGCCAACATGCGCAGTCAGGATTACGATCTGGACCTGGATGGCTACAATCAATTCTTCCAGGATACCCGGGACACCCGTATTGTCATTAAAAAGACTGACGGTTCGATGATTTCCGAGGAGGACTATCAGCAGCTGGAAGCTTTAGACAACGTGGCCTCCGTATTCCGGGAGGACGTGCTGCTGGACAGTGATGTATATATCGAAGACACGGATTACCGTTATTATCTGTACGGCAGTCTGGTTTCTGTTTCGAATCTGGGCCTGACCGCCGCCGATTTAAGCTGCGGGCGGCTGCCGGAAAACGCGCACGAGCTGGTGCTCAAGCTGCCGGAGGATTTTTATCTGAACAAGGAGAACGATGACAGCGCCGTACAGGAAGTGCTGTCCGCGCCCTTTACCATGTATGCATCCGATGACGGAATTGAGCTGCTGGGAGATGTAAAAGTGGTGGGCATCTGCTTTGCTCCCATGGACCAGTGGCGGGAATATATCGGTGTCATGGAAGAGGGCTTTGAGGAAGTGCGTCAGCAGCTCCATGGAAAATTCAGCGCCATGACCGTAAAGGTGGCCGGCGAAGAATATCCGGTGGATCGCTGGAGCATGGAAAACAAACTGCTGCCTTCCGACAAAATCAAGCCCGGAGAAGCGCTGGTAAAGGAAGACTGGAACTGGCTCTTCAAGAAAGGCAAGGCCAAGGGCCAGAGCTTTGAAGTGGACGTAAAGAATCTGTACTACGAGGATTCCCAAAGCTTTAAAATTACCGACACCTACAACCAGAAGAGCTTTACCGCAAAAACCGGTTTCTCCAAGGATAAGTACGATTGGTACAACGGCGTGATTCTGGTAAATCCGGAGGATTATAAGGCCTTCTTCGATAAGGGAAATTATCAGAGCAGTGTGTTCGTGGAAGATCCCATGCAGGCGGAAAAAACCACTGCACAGCTGGAGGATATGGGCTATACCCCGCTGTATGTAAAGAATGCATTAAAATCCTGGGGCGGAAACTGGGTGGTGGTGGACCGCATCATCAACAATGTGCTTTCCTCTGCCCTGGTGGTGATACTCTTCCTGATCAGTTACTTTATTATCAAACTGATTATGAAATCCAGAAACGTGTATTATGCTACGACGCGTATGCTGGGCGCTTCTTCGGGAGACTGCCGCGGCCTGATTGTGGTGGAGCTGCTGGTAATTCTGAATCTGGCGTTCTTCCTGATGCTGGGCGGAATCTATGCCGCCGCCCAGGGTTATTTCGATATTTCCATGGTAGAAACCATTCTCCGTTATCTGACCAACCGGGATTATGTGGTTCTCTACGCCGTCCTTAACCTGATGGCCATACTGATTGCCGTCCGGTATTCCAGGCAGCTCTTTAAAAAATCTGCCATGAACGTGTACAAGGAGGTATAGGGAAATGATTGAAGTAAAAGGGGCAAAAAAATACTATAATCGCGGAAAACGCAACCAGGTAACTGCCATCGACAATACTACCCTCAGCTTCGGAGACACTGGTCTGGTGGCCATTCTGGGCAACTCCGGCTGCGGAAAGACCACGCTGCTGAACATGATCGGCGGGTTGGATAAGCCGGATTCCGGACAAATATACATTAACGGAAAGAAGATGAACGGCATCTTTTCTTCCCGGACCGACAATATCCGCAACTTAAACGTCGGTTACATCTTCCAGAATTACCATCTGGTGGATGACTGGACCGTATTCGAAAACGTGGCGGTGGTTCTGCGCATGCTGGGCATCCGCAATAAAGAAGAAGTCAAAAAGAGCGTGTATTACGTGCTGGACAAGGTGGGGCTTTATCGCTACCGCAACCGTCCTGCCAGCGCTCTGTCCGGCGGCGAACGCCAGCGGGTGGGCATTGCCCGTGCCATCGTAAAGAACCCGGGCATCATCATCGCCGACGAACCTACCGGCAACCTGGACTCCGGCAACTCCCTGGAGGTCATGAACATCATCAAGACCATCTCCAAGGAAAAGCTGGTCATTCTGGTGACCCACGAGCGGACCCTGGCCGACTTTTACGCCGACCGGATTATCGAAATCGTGGACGGTCGGGTGGTGGACGACCGGAGCAACGAACACGACCGGGATCTGGATTA
This sequence comes from Anaerovoracaceae bacterium, assembly GCA_045643345.1. Classification (GTDB taxonomy): domain Bacteria; phylum Bacillota; class Clostridia; order Peptostreptococcales; family Anaerovoracaceae; genus RUG13409. The sequence goes on from JAZUKP010000052.1 coordinate 11,426, forward strand.
CCGGGTGGACAACAAGCTCTATCTGAAGGATTTTGAAAAGCAGAGCAGCGTTTCCGGCGAAGGCGTCAGTCTGGATTTCTACTCCGACGGCAGTTCCGATGTAAAGCTGACGATCGTGCTGCGCAGCGGCAATCTGTATATTCAGTGCGAAGACAAAAAGACGGAGCTGGTGGACGGTGATTCCGCCATCGAACTGGTGGACGACCACTATCACGCCCTATCCAAGGAAGAGGCGGAGCAGCACGATTTCGACTACCGAAATCTGGAGCATGGCGGAAAGAAGCTGCGCTACCATTCCATTTACAATATTTTCAACCTGATGATCAACGGCTTTAAGAAGCTTTTGAATTATCCGCTGCTGAAAAAGATCCTGCTGGCGGGTTTTCTGGCGGCATCCATGTTCGTCATGTTCTCCATCAGCAACTACCTGGGTATAAAGGATGTGACGGACGACAAGTTCGTTACGGTGAACAAGGAGTATCTGAAGCTGCAGAACTCCGGCAATACGGTGGCGTCTTATCTGGAGTGCGAAAATCTGGAGGGAGTGGGCTACATTCTGCCCGGCAATTCTCTGGTAGGCATGCAGATCGACTACAGCGATTACTACTATCAGACCAGCAACGCTTCCGATTCGTTCTCTGCTTCCCTGACCGCAAGATCGCTGCTGCAGCAGGATACGCTGATTGCGGGAAGAATGCCGGAGGCAACCAACGAAATCGTGGTGGATAAAATGGCTCTGGATGAGATGCTGAAGTACGGTGTAGGCGAAATGCTGGGCCTGAAGCATCCGGAGGACTATGTGGGCAAGGAGTGTTTTTCTGCCTATCCGGAGAAATTCGTAATCGTGGGCATCTGCGATACCCAGTCTCCGGTTATGTATGCGGAAGATTCCATTCTGTTTGAAATCGTGCGAAAATCCGCTTCCGGTGGTTACACGGACTACGAGTATTACGATAAATTCGGCGGCGCCACCGTTACTGCCAACGGCGAGTACAACGACGAAGACAACAACGCCATTGTTACGCCGGTGGAGGAGGCCAAAGGCAAGCTGACCCTGAAGAAGGGTAAGATGCCGGAAAACGATTATGAGGTGATTATTCATTACGACCTTCGTTACGAATACAAAATCGGCAAAAAGCTGCCCTCCAAGGTAAACGGCGTGCAGCTGACCGTGGTGGGTTATTACACCAGCACGGAAGAAGAGAACACCAACTTTACCAACTACAACACCTGCAAGTATAAGTATCTGGCTTCTACCGCGGGAATAACCATTTATCCCGAGAATAAGGCGTCGGTGCTGGACTACTACACCGCAAAAAACATGAACATCGAGGATTGCTATGCGGTAGCCAAGCGGGACTATATGGCGAGTATTCAGGATCAGGTGAATACTACCGTGATTATCGCGGCAACGATTCTGGCAATTTCTTTGGTGGAGATTTTCCTGATGCTGCGCTCCTCCTTCCTGTCCAGAGTGAAGGAAGTGGGAACCCTGCGGGCCATCGGTCTGAAAAAGTCCGACGTGTACAAGATGTTCCTGGGAGAGATTCTTGCCATTACCACCCTGACGGCGCCTATCGGTTTCCTGATTATGGGAAAGATTTTAAGCACCCTTACTTCGGTGAGTTATTTTGCGGATATGTATCTGTTCAATTCCAAGGTGGTGCTTTTCAGTGCAGCCATTGTGTACGGTTTTAACATTATCGTGGGACTGCTGCCGGTATTCTTTACCTTGAGAAAGACCCCGGCAAAGATACTTTCCAGAACGGATGTGGATTAAAAACAGATGAAGAAGACAAATCGTGTGGCAGTGACGGCGGTTTTTATCGCCTTATACTTCGTACTTTCCGCCCTGCTGAAAATTCCGGTAGGAGGTCATATTACCCTGGATATGGGTTATATTGCGCTGACCGTGGGGGCGGTGTACCTGGGAGCGGTACCTGCCATGCTGATCGGCAGCATCGGCGTACTGTTGGAAAGCGCGATGATGAGTCAGCGGGGTGTTTCGCCGGGATGGATTCTGATGAATGCCATCGTAGGGGCGCTCTGCGGCTGGGTGCTTCACAAGGCTCTGGACGAGGAGAGGAAAAAGTTCCTGCTTTCGGCGGCGCTGGTCATTCCTTTCTCTATGCTTTTGGGCGTGACGGTCAAGACGCTGATCGACTGCGCGATTTACGACCTTCCTCTGGCGGCGAAGGTCGTGACGGGACTGATTGCCTGGGCGGCAGACTCTATTGTCATGCTGGGCATCGGAATCCCTTTAAGCCTGGCCATGAAAAACCGGGTAAAACTTTAAATGAAAAGGCGGAGACCGGTAAAGGTCTCCGCTGTTCGTTTTCGTAGGATACGTCGGCGTAATTATTCTTTTTCCGCTGCGGTCTTGTCCAGCCAGAGCTGCAGAGAATCCACAGAGGCGGAAATCTTCTCCAGCTGTCCCTTGATAAAATCAAAATCGGCCGTTTCGTCGTCGGTGATTTTTCCGTCGGAAGAGATTTCGATCAGGCGGTCCTTGTCTTTATCCAGATTGCTGAGGGTTGCCAGAATTTCCAGCACGATGTTGGCCAGATCCTTCTTCTGTACCTCAGGTACGTATTTCCGTCCGATGGGACATTCGTTGGAGCAGAAGTAATTGCACAAATCCGGTGCTTTGTAGCATTTTGCCATGGCCAGTATTTCTTCCGGGTAGGGAAGGGTTTTTTCGCTCTCGATTTTTTCGATGCGGGCGGCAGAAACCGTTTCCATCTGCTCGCTGGCAGCATCCCGGGTCAGTTCAGCGGCTTCCCGGTAGAGCTGATAGATATTCTTGTTTTCTTTAACGGATTTTTTTCCCATGGCATTTCATTTTCCGCGGGGCTGCGGAATGCGGCCTCCAAAACCGCCGGATTAGAGTTTCTTTTCTGTTGAAATTATTCTACAATAATACCGCAGGAGGGTGCAAGTCAAAAAGCCGAAAAAAACGCCGATGCGGCGCAGAATCGGAACGCGGAACGGACTTGTGCCGTGCAGAAGAAAAGAGTATGGGTATGGAAGATTTATTGATTTTTGAAGATGAAAAGGGCATCCGTGCCGGATTTACGAGAAAACCGGACCGGGCAGCCGAGCGGCGAGACGAGCTGGTGCGGCGGGCTGCGGAAAACGGCGGCTTTGTGCTGCGTCCGCTGCTGGTTCACGGCAAGCGGGTTCGGAAGATAGACCGGGAGTTTCTTGCCGCTGCGGAATCCGCGGGCTGCAAAGCCTACGCGGAGCTTCCGGAAACCGACGGTCTGATAACGGATCTTCCCGGGGTGGTGCTGACCAGCACCCACGGAGACTGTATTCCGGTGTACGCTTTCGACCCCGTGCGCCGGGTTGTCGGCCTGGCGCATGCCGGTTGGAAGGGGACGATGCTCTGCATTGCGGGAGAATTGATTCGGGCCATGCAGGCGGAATACGGCTGCAGTCCGGCGGATATCCTTGCTTTTGTGGGGCCGGGCATCGGCGTCTGTCACTTTGAGGTGGGCCCCGAGGTAGCGGCGCAGTTCCGGACGGAGCTTCCCCGGTCCGAGGCCTTTATTCACGACCGGACGGACAGCAAGTCTATGATCGACTTGAAGGGCATCAACCGGCAGACGCTGGAGGACGCAGGGGTCAAAAAAATCGCAGTCAGCGCGGAATGCACCTACTGCGAAGAAGATATTTACTATTCGTACCGAAGATGTAAAGACAGCGAGCGCATGCTGGCTTACATCGAGCTGTTGTAATATAAATCCACCGGAACAAAAGCTTCCGGTATCATGCTGTCCGGGCTTACGCGGCAATCCACCGCCAGAACCCGGACACCTTTTTCTGCGGCGCTGCGCAGGGCGTCTCCGAAGGCGGGATGGGTGCGGTCGTTGGGGTGAATCAGCTGCATTTCCTTCATCTGGATGATAAAGAGCAGGTAAGCTTCGAAGCCTTCTTCCAGGCAGGCAGCCAGCTCCTGGATGTGTTTTACGCCCCGCTCTGTGGGTGCGTCCGGAAAGGAGGCGATGCCGTCCTGCTCCAGAGTGCAGCCTTTTACCTCCAGAAAAATCTTTCTTTCGCCGGATTCGATATAAAAGTCGAAGCGGGAGCTTCCGTGGGTCACTTCCCGGCGGATGACCGCATCGGAACCGAAGTAGGCACTGCGTTTCAGCCATTCTTCCGCGGCGTCGTTGGGCGCCTGGGCATCCATATTGATCAGAAGCGGCGGCTTTTCCGGTCTTTCTTTTTCCACCGCAATTAAATCGAAGCGGGTCTTCCGGGCGGGATTGTCGGATTCTGCCAGCCAGACGGCGGCACCGGGCACCAGCAGCTCTTTGCAGCGGCCGGTGTTTTTTACGTGGACCGTCTCGGTCCTGCCATCCAGAAGCACGTGGGCCACAAAGCGGTTGGGCCGGTCGATAAATCTTGCTTTTACGGTTTTTTTGTATTTCATAACGCTTCTATTGTAAACCATTTGCAGGGCGGAGAAAACCGGGAAAAGCGCTTCTTCCTTGAAAACCGGGGCGCGAAAGTATAGAATGGTAAAGGGATTAGATTTCAGTGAGGATTACGAAATGAAGCAATATATCGTTACCGGCATGTCCTGTGCCGCCTGCCAGGCCCGGGTGGAAAAAGCGGTTTCTGCCGTTCCCGGCGTGGAAAGCTGTGCCGTCAGCCTTCTGACCAACAGCATGGGGGTGGAGGGCAGTGCCACGGATCAGGAGATTATAAAAGCGGTAGTGGATGCAGGCTACGGTGCTTCCGTAAAGGGCGCATCCGCAGAAAACCATTCCGCAGCTGCCGACGAGGATGCGCTGGCGGACCGGGAAACGCCGGTGCTAAAGCGGCGCCTTTGGACCAGCATCGGTTTTCTGGCCCTGCTGATGTACGTTTCTATGGGGCATCACATGTGGAGCTGGCCGATTCCCGGCTGGTTTGAGGGGAATCCGGTGGCGCTGGGCATGGTGCAGATGCTGCTGGCCATCATCGTGATGATCATCAATAAAAAGTTCTTCGTGTCCGGTTTTCAGAGCGTGCTGCACGGTGCGCCCAACATGGATACGCTGGTGGCGCTGGGTTCCTCCGCCTCCTTTGTCTGGAGCGTTTACGCGCTGTTCCGGATGACGGACGCCCAGGTACACGGCGGCACGGAAGCCGCGATGGCGTGGATGGAAGAATTCTATTTCGAGTCCGCCGCCATGATTCTGACCCTGATTACCGTGGGAAAAATGCTGGAGGCCCGCAGTAAGGGCAAGACCACCGACGCGTTGAAATCTCTGATGAAGCTGGCGCCCAAAACCGCTGTGGTGATTCGCGGCGGAGCGGAGCAGACGGTTTCCATCGGCGAGGTGAAAACCGGCGATATCTTTGCGGTGCGGCCCGGCGAAAGCATTCCCGTGGACGGCGTGGTGCTGGAAGGCGATACCGCCGTGAACGAATCCGCACTGACCGGAGAAAGCATCCCTGTGGACAAGGTTCCCGGCGATTCGGTTTCTGCGGCTACCGTCAATCAGTCCGGCTATATTCGCTGCCGGGCAACCCGGGTAGGCGAGGATACTACCCTTTCGCAGATTATAAAAATGGTCAGCGCTGCGGCGGCCACCAAGGCCCCCATCGCCAAAATTGCAGATAAGGTTTCCGGCATTTTCGTGCCTGCGGTGGTGGGCATTGCCCTGGTCACACTGATTGTCTGGCTGCTTTTGGGCAAGCCGGCGGGCTTTGCGCTGGCCCGGGCGATCTCGGTGCTGGTCATCAGCTGCCCCTGCGCTTTGGGACTGGCTACCCCGGTGGCGATTATGGTGGGCAACGGCGTGGGCGCCCGGCAGGGCGTGCTGTTTAAGACCGCGGTTTCACTGGAGGAAACCGGCAAGGTGCAGATTGTGGCGCTGGATAAGACCGGAACCATTACCAAAGGCGAGCCGGAGGTTACGTCGCTGCTTCCCGCGGAGGGCGTCAGCGAAGAGGATCTGCTGGCGGCAGCCTACGCGCTGGAGGCAAGAAGCGAGCATCCGTTGGCAAAGGCTATTGTGCGTCAGGCAGAAAAGCAGGCATTTTCTGCGGCGGAGGTAACGGATTTCCGGGCGCTTCCCGGCAACGGTCTGTCCGCAAAGCTGGGTCATTATACGCTGCTGGGCGGTTCCATGCAGTTTATTTCCTCGAAAATTCCGGTCAGCAAAGAGTCTCTGGCCCGGGCGGAAGCCCTGGCGGATGAGGGGCAGACCCCGCTTCTTTTTGCGGCAGATGACCGGCTTCTGGGCATTATCGCCGTGGCGGATACCGTAAAGGAAGAAAGCCCCGCTGCGGTGGAAGGCCTGAAAAACATGGGCATTCAGGTGGTTATGCTCACCGGCGACAACCTGCGCACTGCCAAAGCGGTGGGCCGCAGCGCCGGCATCGATCACGTGATTGCGGGCGTGCTCCCCGACGGCAAGGAAGCCGTCATCCGCCGGCTGAAGGAGCTGGGCAAGGTGGCTATGGTGGGAGACGGTATCAACGATGCGCCGGCCCTGACCTCTGCCGACATGGGTATTGCCATCGGCGCAGGCACCGACGTGGCCATCGATGCGGCGGATGTGGTGCTGATGACCAGCCGCCTGTCCGACGTACCGGCAGCCATCCGGCTTTCCCGCCGGACCCTGACCAATATCCGGGAAAATCTTTTCTGGGCATTTTTCTACAACGCACTGTGTATTCCGCTAAG
>JAZUKP010000053.1:0-48101 GCA_045643345.1 Anaerovoracaceae bacterium
CCGACTTATGCCGCCCATTCCGTACTGGCAAGCACCGAGCGCAGACTCTCTTCCGGAGAATTCCCTGCACCGCTGGGGGAAATTACCCCGCAGCGCTTTGCGGAATATCAAAATCTGTACGCGGATTATCGCAAGAAAAAAGGCGCGTTCCTCTGGAATGACGAGCTTTCTGCGGATCGGATCGCATCGCTGCAAACAGTCTGCGTCAATCTGCTGGACGGGGAACTGTTCGTAGGTGCCGTTACCCTGCTGGCAATCGAAAGACCCCTGCACGCTCACGACTTCTGGCTGATGGAGCGGCTGGCGGAATACGTGCACCGAATTTTTCTCGACGATAAACGCAGCGAAAAGCCTGATTACATTGTGCTGCTCCGGGACCAGCTTCACAGCATTATTGCCGGCGAGAACCCGAGCAGACAGCTGCTTTCCCATCTTGCCGGAATGGCGGATTTTACAGACAAATACAGTTATCGCTGCCTGACAGTCGGCGTGCCGAAAAACTCCAAAGAAGGATACGAAAAATTTTTAAGAAAAAAGATTCTTTCCATTCTGCCGGAAAGCGTCGTGTTCCTGCATGAGGGGTCAGTAACGGTAATTGCCAAACAGCCGCGAAACGACGATACATTGCTGTTTGCAGCTCTTGACACGCTTCTGGCAAGCATGGAACTTTACGCCGGCGTAAGCGACGCTTTTTCCGATTTATCCGCCGCCCGAGACTACTACCGCGAAGCGGAAGCCGCCCGGATCCTATCCCGCGAAGACAAATCCAGACCCCGCATTGCCCGCTTTGCAGATTACAGCAATACTTATCTGCTGCAGCACAGCTGCGGTGACCTGCCCGCAGAGCTGTTCTTTCCGCCGGGTCTGCAGCGCATTATCGAATACGATAAATCCGCCCATGTCAGTTATGTGGAAACGCTCCGCATCTATCTGGACGCGGAGCGTAATGCCGCCAAAGCCGCCAAGCTGCTGCAGATCAGCCGGAACTCCCTGCTGACCCGTCTGGAAAAGCTGGAATCCATGCTGGATATGAATCTGGATGATCCGGATCAGCGCTTGCGTCTGAATCTCTGTCTTCGTTTGATGGAAAAGTAAGATGCCTGCCGATCTGTCAATAGAAAGAGGAGTAAAACCTTCATTTTTAGCCGTGCCGCAGATAATACGATATTAAATTCTCATTTTTTCGAGGATTCCAGCTGAATTTGTTCACTTTTCTTAAAAAACAAACGTTTGGGACCATATTTAAGGTGATTTTCTGTCAATTTTATAGAAAAAATGGTCCCAATCACCGGAACTTCAAAACAATACACACCAAGCAAAAAACGACCGAAATCTCGGTCGTTTTGCTTTTATTTCCGGCGCAGCTGCCGAGCATTTTCATTTTTTCGGCCGCATCCAGCTGCTGCGTTTATTTCCAGTCGCTGATCTTTCCGTGAATGGCCAGGTAGGCGTGCTCCGCCTCGGCGGCCAGGGGGTCATCAGTGTGCTTGTCCGAATAGAAGTTCTCGATCCGCTCCCCGGGGAAGGCCGCGTAAAAGCGCTCTACCTTGCGGGTGCCGTGATTGTTCAGCCCGGTCAGCGCGCCGGTCTTTTTGTCCACAGGCGAAGCGATCAGCTTCTTGCCCAGGCGGGCGCAGATGGGCTCCAGCAGGAACTGGGGCGACGCGGAAATGATCAGGTCGTCGGGCTTCTGCGCCTGGTAGTACCAGGGCATAATGTTCTTTTCCTGCCGATTCCAGAACTCCTCCAGGTCGGCGTCCACGTCCGGAATATACTGCAGGAATTTGTAAATGTGGGTCTTCAACCGATCCCGGTCCGCCAGATGCAGGCCGTAGGCAATGCCGAAGACGATGACACCGGGCAGGGTCCGCAGGCATTTCGGGTGCTTTTTCATGGAAAACTTCCAGAAATCCGCGGTGGAATCGCCTTCGTAAATGGTGCCGTCAAAATCGTAAACGTTCATAAAACTCCTCTGTCAGGGATCGCGCAGGCTTTCTGCAGCCTAGCGCGAAACTCCTCTGCTAAAGCTCTGCGGTCTGACCGTAGCCCTGCACCAGCAGCAGCTTAGCCTTTTCTTCTTCTGTCAGCAGAGCGATAAAATCTTCTGCGGATGCCAGTACCGGCAGTCCCTTTTCGCCGTCCTTGTAGTGCATGGGCACGATCTTTTTCGGTGCCAGCGCATGCACGATTTCCGCCGCCTTGGCTGCGTCAATGGTAAAGAAGCCGCCCACCGGAATCAGAATGCAGTCCAGATTCTGCAGTGCTGCGGCCATTTCAGGTGTTAAATCGTGACCCAGGTCGCCGAAGTGCGCCACTTTCTTTCCTTCCGCTTCCAGCACCGCAATCTTGTTGGTGCCCCGCAGGCTGCCGCCCTTATCATCGTGGAAGCAGTCGATGGTCTGCACGCGGAACGGGGAGGTTTTTCCCTCGGTCAGCTGAACGCCTTCCCGGTAGTTGTGGTCGCCGTGCTCGTGGGAACAGAGCACCTCTTCCGCACAAAGAGAAATATCTTCAAATCCGTTCACACCCTTGAAGGGGTCCAGTACAATGCGGTATCCTTCGGATTCCACGGTAAAACATGCGTGACCGTTATATGTAATTTTCATCGCAAACCTCCTTGAAACTTCTGTCTTCCGGCAAGCACCGGAAGAGCTCCGATCTCCGGCGGAATTCCCGCCGTTGTTTCCTCTGCCTTTATTTTACCGAATTTTCCCGCCGAATCCAACCGGATTCGTATTTTTCTGCCCGCTTTCGCGCCGGAACAGAGCTCGTATTTTTCCGCTGTCAAAACCCGTAAAAAATAGTATAATAAAAACACTATGTATGACGAATTAAAAAAGATAATTGAAGAATCCAAACGGATTGTATTTTTCGGCGGCGCCGGCGTTTCCACGGAAAGCGGAATTCCGGATTTTCGCTCCGAAAGCGGACTTTATCACGCAAAGCAAAGCTACGGCAGAAGCCCGGAAGAAATGCTTTCCATCGACTTTTTCGAGGAGGATCCGGTCACCTTTTTCGACTACTACAAGAAAAATCTGATCGCGACCTGGGCAAAGCCCAACCCGGCCCACCTGGCCCTGACCAAACTGGAGCAGCAGGGCAAGCTTTCCGCTGTGGTGACCCAGAACATTGACGGGCTCCACTCTCTGGCAGGCACCTTCCAGGTGTACGAGCTCCATGGCTCCGTCTACCGGAACCGCTGCCGCTGGTGCGGGAAAAAGTACAATCTGGATTACGTGATGAATCCGGAGAACTGCAAGGATCCGGACGGCAAAGAAGACGGGATTCCCCGCTGCAGCTGCGGCGGCATCGTAAAGCCCGAGGTGGTGCTCTACGGTGAAATGCTGGACGAAGACTGCATTTCCGGTGCGGTGGGCGCCATCGCCAACGCGGATACCCTGATTATCGGCGGAACTTCTCTGGCCGTGTACCCTGCGGCGGGCTTTATCCGCTATTTCCGGGGCAAACATCTGGTGCTGATCAACATGTCCGAGACCCCCTACGACAGCGAAGCAGACCTGGTCATCCGGGACCCCATCGGCAAGGTACTGGGCACTGCGGTAAGCGAGCTATACGGCGAATAAGCCAACCGATCCGCGGCAGATTAATCAAATGAGCGGGGATGGATTCCGCTGCAAATCAAATATAAAAGCGGGGACGAGCCCCGCAGAAAATACAAGGAGAACAAAATGAAACACTTTACCATCACCATGGAAAACGGCGATGTCATGAAGGGCGAACTTTACGAAGACATCGCACCCATTACTGTTGAGAACTTTGTAAAACTGACAAGCGAAGGCTTCTACAACGGCCTGATCTTCCACCGGGTCATTCCGGGCTTTATGATTCAGGGCGGCGACCCGCTGGGCTCCGGCATGGGCGGCCCCGGCTACTCCATCAAGGGCGAATTTACCGCCAACGGCTTCCAGAACGACCTGAAGCACACCAGAGGCGTGCTCTCCATGGCCAGAAGCTCCGCACCGAATTCCGCCGGTTCCCAGTTCTTTATCATGGTTGCCGACGCACCCCATCTGGACGGCCAGTACGCATCCTTCGGCAAGGTGACCGAGGGCATGGAAGCTGCGGACAAGATTGTCAACACCCCCAGAGGACTGTGGGATGATCGTCCCCGTCAGCCCCAGGTAATCCAGAGCATTACCATCGACGACTAAAACGCATCAAAAAAGCCTGCAGACGCAGGCTTTTATTTTTTCGAAGACGGAATTGCGGATTCCGGATCTCTAACTGTTTAACGGCGGAAGTGCGGGCTGCATTTTCGTCTTTTTATTTGTATCTCGCAAAACCGTCACCACCCCGAAGCTGACAAAAATCAGACCGACCATCAGCGCCCCGATAATCCAGGGGTACCTTCCCGCCAGCTGGTTCGGGGCTAAATGCCGGTACAGAATGCCGGCCATCCCCCACAGACCGGCAATCCCGAAGACCCAGCTGCGCTCCACCAGCACGGTTCCCATCATCAGAATGCCTGCAATCAGCAGAATCCCAAAGGAAAGCACCTGCGCCAGACTGCCGAAGCCGTCCGCACCCGCACTGACCAGCGCCGCGATAAAGTTCGCCGCCATGGCCAGGCTGATCCAGCCGGCATAAAGGTCAAAGCCCGCCCGGTCGGCAAACGCAGCATCCTCCGTCCGGCCCCGCAGGATCACCAGCGACACAAACAAACCCATCATAGCCGCCATGGACAGCGGAATCATCCGGAAGTGCCAGCAGAAGATCCAGCCGGTGTTGAAAATGCAGCTGATGATAAACCAGGGACCGATTCTATCCGCAGTTTCCCTTGCCCTGCTGCTGAAAAACGTTCGGATCAGGTAAATCAGAAGCAGACCGTACACTGCGCCCCAGATGGCAAAGGTAAATCCCGCCGGCGTAAATATATTCGGATAGGCGGCGGATATTTCGCCGGTGGAAGCCCCGCCCAGCCTTTTCAGATTTGCATAGACGTTTATACCCACCATTTCTGCAAATGCCAGAAAATTCAAAATAATTAACATACTCTATTCCTCCCTTTTGAAATCATTTCGGTTGATGTCCTTATGTTATTCTCTTACCGACTTATGACAAGCCCCCGCATGCGAAGCCTGCGCTTCCCGCAGCCCGCTGAATGCGAATCGTCTGCCGGCGAAAAATGCTTCGTTTATGCAGGCTTGCACTTACCCCGTAAGCAGTTATGATAAAGATGAAAACGACGGGTTATCCCGGGAAAGCGAGGTCAACAATGGAAAAGCTGATTTTACTTGATTTCTGGGCAGCCTGGTGCGGCTACTGCGAGGAAATGGAAGGCATTCTTTCGGAACTGGCAGAAGAATTCCGCGACCGGCTGACCGTGGAAAAGATCAATTTTGACGAAGATGTGGAAACCGCCCGAAAATATCGGGTCATGGGCATCCCCACGTATGTTATAATTAACGGGGAGGGAGAACCCATCGGACAAATTTCCGGGTTTCAGTACAAAGCCGCCATGCGGGCCTTCGTGGAAGACTGCCTGAAAAAGGCGGGCCCTCCGGCGTAAAACAGAAAGAGACAGGTATTGTATGGAAAACAAAGAAAACATTCAGATCAAAAACTGGAGCGGTATCGTAACCTTAAATCCCGCAGAGCTTGTAAAATGGTGCAAAGTGCGGAAAAAGGAGCTGAGCCTTTCCAACCAGGATATTGCCGATAAGACCGGCGTTCCGGCAGGAACCATCGACCGTATTTTCTCCGGCAATTATTCCGAATTCCGCTACAGTTCCATCCAGCCTGTCATTGCCTACCTGATCGGATTCAACAAAGATACCCCGGAGCCGGAGGATGAAGAGTCCGAGCAGGCCCAGTACTACTACAACACCATCGAAGGCTACAAACTGATCGTGGAAAACAAGAACCATGAAATCAACCAGCTGACCCTGCAGATTGAAAAGCTGTCCAAAGAAGTGGAATTTCTGAAAAGAGAAAACGAAGGAAAAGCTTCGCTGCTGTCCAAAAACGCAGAGCTTCTGAAAGAAGAACAGGCGCTGCTGGCCCGCATGCAGGGAACCATCGAAATTCTGGCAAAAAAATAATCAAACCGTGTTTTTCACTTACCCCGAAATTCACAGATTACCATATTAAAACGGCAGTTTTTAAAACCGCCGTTTTCTTTCGGAAACGAAACGCAAAAATAAATTAAAAATTTTAAAATTTAATTTTTATTCTTCAGATAAATATGATACAATGGTGGTGCTTGCGGTTAGCGAGCACTCACACACCCAAGTAGAAAACTACAGGGAGCGCCATAACGAACTCCGTACCCGCCGGAACTTATCGCGCTCCCTGTTCTTTTTTAAGGAGATAACCAAATGAAAACGACCAGAAAACTTTTATCTGTCCTGCTGGCCCTGCTGATCACCGCCGGCATGAGCAGCATCTCTGCCTTCGCGGACAATCCGGAAACCCTGCACGGCACGGAAAACCTGAATCAGAGCATCCTGCAGTTTAAAAAGACCCGTTCCGGCAGCGGTATCGGCAGCGGTTATTCCATGACCGTAAGTCTCGACCGGCACCTGCTGAACACCGGCTCCCAAATCGACTATCTGGACTGGGGCTACGGCGACAGCAACATCTTTTTGATTCCCCGAGGTACGGGCATCGTAAGCTTTTCTCTGAAAAGAACTCAGGATCCGCATTGGGGATCCGAAGATGTCAACCGCTGGTGGCGCTGGAACAGCTGGGTCAACAACGCCGCTTCGGCTTCGGGCAATGCGAACGGCATGTATGCAAACATCCGGGGCGACAAAAACGACGACCACTACGCCATCGTGAAATCTTCCGCGAAAGAAACCCACTATATCGGATTTGATCCGCACAGCTGCTTCCAGTGGACCGGCGGCGGAAAAAACCGGGCCAATTACGCAGATGTCTATGTGGATTCCTCCCTGGCGCTGGGAAAGAGCGCCGTACTGTGGAGCGCCAACGGCACCGATGTGGATTTTCAGATAGCGCTTTCCTGGGTAAAAGAAACCGCCTGGGTAGTTGCCGGAGACATCGGCAAGCACACCATAGCTATCGCGGAACGCCGGGATGTGGTTTACGACCTGAACGGCGGCAGCCTGGGCACCGACACCAATGACCAGCGCTACATCTGCTGGACCACTGGAAATGCAAATACCTCGCAGCTGCACGACACCATTTCCGCACCCACCCGTCCGGGATACATCTTTAAGGGCTGGAAGTGCGTAGCCAACGACGGAAGCTCCGCAGTTACCGTGGGGCAGGTGTATCAGCCGGGTCACGCAAACTGCTGCTTTGCAGTTTTAAGCAATGTAAAATTCCAGGCGGAATGGGAAGACGAGTACTTCTATGTGGCCCATGTGCAGAACGGTATTGTGATCAGCACCCCCACTGCGTACAAAATGGCAGACTACCAGAGCAGAAATTTCGACCTGACAGCTCTGGTTCCCGCAGGCATGCTCTACGGCGGATATTACAGCGACAGCAGCCTTTCTGCGCCTTCCACTGTCTGCGGCAAGACTTTACGCCCGCAAAGCGGCAAGACCTACTACATCCGAGAGATTCCCAACGTTTATCTGCGTCCGAAGAACCTCACAGTTGTCCGGACCCTCCGAGACGAAGACGGCAAGGCGGTGTACGGACAGTATAAATCCGATACTTACCTGGTTACCGCTTTAGATTCCCAGGGCGTGACCCAAGGCTTTTATAAAGAATACGGGGCGGTCATCAACGGCAGCACCGCCAATCGCAAGACCGGAAATGCCTCCGTGGGCAGCGGCAGAATCGAGACCACCTACTATCTCTACGACAGCATCGTGGTGGACAACAGCGCCTACGGCAGAGCCAACAGCGTGTATTGGCCGGAGGATGTCTTCGGATCCCTGGGACTGACCCGCAGCAACGCCCTGTTCGGCTGCATCTGCTACGGAAAAGATCAGTTGAGCTTCCCGTCCTTCCGCTTCCGCCCCTATTACATTACTGCAGACAATGTCCTGGTACAGGGTACTGTGGAAAGAACAGTCTCCGCCAAGGACAGCTCTATGCAGAAGCCGTCGGTTTCGGATCAGACGCTTGATTCTGCCGCCAGCATCGCAGCCGTCGGCAAGAAGCAGATTAACAGCCACCTGAGCTTCAGCGGCAGCCCGGCAATACTGGGCGAAGCCACAGCGGACAAAAAGTCCTCGCTGAAAAACACGGGACTCATTGTAAAACCGGTTCCCCGAAAGCCGGATGCGGAGCTGCATAATCTGATCAAAAAAATACTCCGTTAAACACAAATGCACTAGAAAAATCCCTTTTGCTCCGGGCAAAAGGGATTTCTTTTATGATTCTAAGGGCTTTTCCTCTTGGCTGGTCAGCAGTTCCGGCTATACCCGAATCGCCTCCGCCACGTTCAGGGCGTGGTCGGATACACGTTCCAGGTCGGAAACCATGTCGGTGTAAAGGATGCCGCCCCGGGGATTGCAGACGCCGGTAATCAGACGGCTGACGTGATTCTCGTCGCAAAGATCGCTCAAATCGTCCACCTCTTCCTCGATCACGGTGGCCATGCCAAGACCGGCCGCGTCGTTCTCTTCGAAGGTGCGGATGCTCAGATCCACCATGTACAGCACCTTGTCGGACAGCTTTTTCAGATCAGACAGAGCGTCTGCCGAAACCTCGGCTTCTTTGCTGCAAATCCGCTGGGTGTATTCCGCAATATTGTCTGCATGGTCCGCAATACGCTCCAGGTCGGTGACCACGTTGATCATCTTGCCCAGCCGAGCCGCGTCTTCCGTCCCCACTTCGCTGGAAGCGTGACGGATCAGCCAGGTGTTCAGCTGCTGACAGAGATCATCGATTTCTTCCTCAATACGATCCACCTTATCCGCCTTTCCGGCGTCGCAGGCGAAAAATGCGTCCAGCGCCCGGGAAAAATTCTCCCGGCAGATGCCTGCAAAGCGCAGCACCTCTTTTTTTGCCTGGGAAACCAGAGTCACGGGAGTGATGTCTGCCGCGTCGGACAGATAAATCAGCTTTCGGGCGTTGGGGTCTGCCTCCTCCACCGGCGCCAGCTTTTCGGTGATCTTCGCCAGGGGCTTAATGAGGGGCAGAAGCACAATGGCGGAAATGATATTAAAAATCAGATGGAAGTTGGCAATCTGCCGGGCCAGATCCGGGCCGGAGATCTGCTCGATTCCGGAGATAATGCCCGGGAACAGCAGCATCAGCACCGAGAACAGTACCACGGACAGCAGCTTGGAGGCAATTTCCGCCCCGGCCGCTCTTCTGGCCGCCCTGCCGCCGCTGAAGCTGGAGATAATCACCGGTGCCACGGCGCCCACGTTCATACCCAGAATAATGTACACCACCGAACTCAGTCCGAAGGCGGCACTGCCCATGCTCATGGCAATGACCTGCAGAATACCCACGGACGCGGAGCAGGACTGGATAATAAACGTAAAGACGAAGCCGAACAGCAGGCAGAGCAGCGGATTGCTGAAGCGCTCCAGGAAGCCCTGCACCACCACACCCAGATTCAGGGCGGAGATGGCGTCTCCCATAATATAGATGCCGGTAAAAAGAAGACCGAAGCCAAGAATAATGGCTCCGATCTGTCTTACCTTTTTCTTTTTGATAAAAAGGAAGATCAGAGCCCCCACAAAAAGGATCAGCGGGGCGATCGTATCAATCTTGAAGGCGATAATCAGGGCTGTGACGGTGGTGCCGATGGCGGCACCCAGCATCACGTACAGGCCCTGTACCAGGCTCATCATCTGTGCATTGATAAAACCGATTACCATGACCATGGTTGCTCCGGAGCTTTGGATGACCGCGGTAACGGCGGCACCCACCAGAACAGCTACGTAACTCTTGGCAGTTAATTTCTCCAATATTCTCCGAAGACTCGGCCCTGCGGCTTCTTCCAGACTTGCGGACATGTAGTTGATTCCGAACAGGAACAGCCCGATGCCGCCGAGAAGCAAGAATACCTTATATGCGTAATCCATATTTCTTCCTTTTTATTCTATTGTAACGAATACTACTCTCTCGAACTTCTTTTACTTCTTTTCCACATCCAGACCGGTGGCGTGACCGTTGATGTCGCTGCTTGCAAGGCCGCTCTTCTGCTCGATGGCATCCGCCAGGGTTTCGGCGCAGATATAGTCCTTGTAAAGGGCAATGGCTGCAGACACTTCTTCGTCCGCGTCGGTATAGATAACGATTCTGTCCATCATATCGAAGTCTTTCTGCTTACGCATCTGCTGGATCTTCGAAA
Organism: Anaerovoracaceae bacterium; assembly: GCA_045643345.1. GTDB lineage: Bacteria > Bacillota > Clostridia > Peptostreptococcales > Anaerovoracaceae > RUG13409. The sequence goes on from JAZUKP010000053.1 coordinate 10,250, forward strand.
TGATTTCTCTTGCCAGACCTTCCGCAACCAGTTCCGGGGTAACCTCGGTGTTGAGGATGACGGATACGCCGTTCTCGTGGGCAACGTCAAAGCCCTCCTTGGCGGAAACCGCGGCGCTGACCATGTTGGCTGCAATCTCGGTATCCTCGCCGTTCAGGTTCAGAACCAGCTTACCCTCACCTTCCAGCTGTGCCAGAAGTGCCTTGGGGTCTGCCTTGGCCAGTGCGGCGCCGAAAGCCTTGATCTTGCTTCCCAGCACCGGTCCCGCAGCGCGGAAGTCCGGCTTTAAGCTGTAGTTGATATAGGTGTCCATATTCTTTTCGAATACCACCTGCTTTACGTTCAGCTCTTCCTGGATCAGGCCGGCCATGTAGCCGATCTTCTCTTCGTAGGCACCGTCGATCAGCAGCTCGGACAGCGGCTGACGCACCTTGATTCTGGTCTTTTCGCGGATGCCGCGGCCCATGGTAACAATCTGGCGAACCAGGTCCATTCTTTCTTCCAGAGCGGTGTCGAAGAGAGCTTCGTTCGCCTTGGGATAGAAGGCCAGATGTACGGATTCTTCGCTGCCGGTCAGATTCTGATACATTTCATCGGAAATGAAGGGGGCCACAGGAGCAATCAGTCTTGCCAGACCCAGCAGAATTTCGTAGGTGGTGGCGTAAACTGCCTGCTTATCCTCGTCCATACCCTCCGCATAGAATCTTCTTCTGGCGCGGCGGATATACCAGTTGGACAGGTCTTCCACCACGAAGTCCTGAATGATGTGCACCACCCGGTTGTGGTCGTAGCTGTTGAAGGCCTCCGTAACGTCTGCCACCAGGCGGTTGTACTTGGAAAGAATCCATCTGTCCAGCTCGGGGCGCTTTGCGTAATCCACGAAGCAGGCCGCTGCATCGATATTGTCTGTATTTGCGTAAAGGGTAAAGAAATTGTATACGTTTCTTAAGGTTCCGAAGAACTTGCCCTGGGTTTCCTTTAAGCCGTCCTCATCGAACTTGGTGGGGAACCATACCGGAGACACGTAGAGCAGGTACCAGCGGGTGGCGTCTGCGCCGTACTTGTCGAAAAGCACAAACGGGTCCACGGTGTTGCCCTTGTGCTTGGACATCTTCTTGCCTTCCTTGTCCAGAACCAGGTCGTTGACCAGTACGTTCTTGTAAGGAGACTTACCCTTGATAAAGGTGGAAACCGCCATCAGGGAGTAGAACCAGCCTCTGGTCTGGTCGATGCCTTCGCAGATGAAGTCCGCCGGGAAGTACTCGGTATCGAATTCTTCCTTGTGTTCGAAGGGATAGTGTCTCTGGCCGTAGGGCATGATGCCGGAGTCGAACCAGCAGTCCATAACTTCCGGAATTCTGCTCATGGTTGCGCCGCAGTCCGGGCACTGAATGTGCACTTCGTCCACATAGGGGCGGTGCAGTTCGATGGTATCGTCGATGTCTTCCATGGCCTTTTCCGCCAGCTCCGCTCTGGAACCGATGGATTCCAGGTGACCGCAGTCCGGGCAGCGCCAGATGTTGATGGGGGTACCCCAGTAACGGTTTCTGGAAATTGCCCAGTCCTTTACGTCGGCCAGCCAGTTGCCGAAACGGCCTTCGCCCACATAGTCCGGGTGCCAGTTTACGGTATTGTTGTTGGCTACCAGCTGGTCCTTCAACTCGGTCATCTTGATGTACCAGGAGGGCTTTGCGTAGTAGATCAGCGGGGTATCGCAGCGCCAGCAGTGGGGATAGTTATGCTCCAGCTTTTCCTTGGCGTAGAGCTTGCCTTCCGCGGCCAGCCACTTGATGATTTCCACGTCCAGACCGTCTTCCATAATGAAGTGTCCGGCCCAGGGAGTTGCGGTGTATTTGCCTTCTTCGTCCACCGGGTTGACCACTGCCACGCCGTACTTCTTGCCCGCGTTGTAGTCGTCTTCACCGAAGGCCGGGGCGCAGTGAACGATGCCGGAACCGTCTTCCGTGCTGACGTAATCTGCGCAGCCTACGAAGAATGCCTTGCCGGGAACCTCAACGAAAGGCATCAGCTGTTCGTATTCCATGCCTTCCAGGTCTTTGCCCTTGCAGCGCTCCACCACGGTGTATTCGCCGTGAGCACCCAGAACCGCCTCTGCTCTGGCTTCTGCCAGAATGTAGAACTTGCCGTTCTGCTCTGCCTTTACGTAGTCGATTTCCGGACCGACGGCCAGGAATTCGTTGGCAGCCAGGGTCCAGGCTGTGGTGGTCCAGGCCAGAAAATAGGTATTCTCTTCGTCCTTCTTCTTAAAGGGTACAAAGAGAGAAGTTACTTTTACCATCTTGTAGCCCTGTGCCACTTCGTGGGAAGCCAGTCCCGTTCCGCAGCGGGGGCAGTACGGAAGAACCTTGTGTCCTTCGTATACCAGACCGGCCTTGAAGAATTCCTTCAGGATCCACCAGCCGGTTTCAATATAGTTGTTGTCCAGGGTAATATAGGGGTCATCCAAATTGATCATGTAGCCCATGCGGTGAGTCATGTTGCGCCACATGGATTCGTAGGTAAACACGGATGCCTTGCACTTTTCGTTGAACTCGCGGATACCGTATTTTTCAATATCCTGCTTGCCGGAGAATCCCAGCTGCTTTTCCACTTCGATTTCCACCGGAAGTCCGTGGGTGTCCCAGCCTGCTTTCCGGGTGACCCGGTAGCCCTGCATGGTCTTGTAGCGGCAGATGGAGTCCTTCAGGGTTCTGGCAATGACGTGGTGAATGCCCGGTTTGCCGTTGGCTGTGGGCGGGCCTTCAAAGAAAATGAAGTTCTGCATGCCCTCCCGGGTGTCTACGCATTTCTGGAGCAGATTTTCTTCGTCCCACTTGTCCGCCTGGGCAAGCTGAACCTCTGCGATCGGTTTGTCTGATAAGTTTTTGTACATAATATTTTTACCTCAGGAACACTGAATTATTAAGCCAATAAAACAGTTTATTATATTCCATCCGCCGCGATTGCGTCAAGACAAGCTTGCAGGCAGCGCCGCAGTTGCGCCAAGATGAGGATTGCACCGATTTGACAGCTTTTCCGAAACATCCGGGTCAAGTTGAATCAGCCCCACATGTGCACCGATTTGGCGCGTGACACGCTCCGGGGATTCGAAGCATCCGGGTCAGGCATCGCCAGACAAAAATGCTCATATTTTGCCCGTAAGCTGATTTTCAGGAGCATCCGGAGCAAGGTTCGCCAGGCGAAAATGCTCATACTTTTTGCCGTCTCCTTCGTTTTATGAGCTTTTTTTTCAGTAAAATTCCCGTTTTTTGAAAATGTAACGATCCACAAATGCTCACAATTCCGGCAGAAAACCATATTTATGAGCATTTTGACCCGGAAGAATTGCTCACAAATTCAGCTTTTCAGCATTTTTTGTGAGCATCCTCAAAACATATCACTATCACAATTCACCACTTACGGCACAAATGTGAGCATTCTAACCCCGGCCAGGAGCACCGAAGCGGTGATTTGCGCCCCGGAGGTCTGGCCGAGAAGCTCTGCAGCGGCCCTCCGGTGATTTGACATCCCGGGGCAGGCTTCGCGCCGAAGCTTTTCGCCCCCCGGACCGGGTCACCACAAAAAAGGAGGAATCCGCAGTGGATTCCTCCGAAGTTTTCTTTCGAAAAACTACTTCTTCTTGGACTTTGTCTTGGTGTTGACAGCTTCCTTGAATGCTTTTCCTGCCTTGAATACCGGAGCCTTGGATGCCGGAATCTTAACAACTTCTTCGGGCTTCTGGGGGTTTCTGCCCTGACGAGCCTTGCGGGCACGAACTTCGAATGTTCCGAATCCGATGAGCTGAACCTTTCCGCCCTTCTTGAGTTCTGCCTGAATTGCTTCAACTACTGCGTTTACTGTTGCTTCTGTATCCTTCTTAGTAAGTCCTGTTTCCTTGGCAACTGCTGCCACTAATTCTGTTTTGTTCATAGTATCCTCCTACATATATCACTGGTTTCTTGAGTTGAAACTCGATTAATCATAAGCGACCACTTACATTTTACCCTACGCGCGGCGCTTGTCAAGCAAATTCGTTAATTTTTCAAGCTTTTTCACGCCTCGCAGGTCGTCCAGGGTAATTGTTTTGGTTGCGAATATCATAATCACGTACACCAGCACGCCGCCGGCCACCGCCAGCAGTGTGGAAACCGAATTGCCGAAGTGTCCCTCCGCCGCATGGAACACCAGCCAGACGAAGATGCCCATGACTCCGCCGGAAATCAGCGGACGAACAAAGCAAAGCTTCAGATCGAAGCTCACCCCGGTGTGCTTCTTTACAGACAGATAGCTGAGGAAAGCGGCAATGGCATAGGCGATTACCGTACCGTAGGCCGCGCCCTTTACGTTGATGGCAGGAATGCTGCACAGGGTATAGGTGGCAAAAACCTTGACCACCGCACCGATCAGCAGATTGATTACCGGCAGATTCTGCTTGCCAATGCCCTGCAGAACGCCGGACATGGCCTGATGAACCGCCAGGAAAAATACGCCTGCCGCGTAGGCCGCCAGGCACCCGGCCGCACCCAGAGCCGCGGCTTGCTGGCGCGCGTAAAGCATCAGCATGATGGGCTTTGCCAGCACGAAAATACCGATGGCGCAGGGGACCCCCGCAATGGCCGCATAGCGCACCGCCAGCTGCGTGTTGGACTTTACCGCGTCCTCCTCGCCGCGCTTTCTTGCATCGGCAATCAGAGGCACCAGACTCATACACACCGCCGCAGTTACCGCATCCGGCAGATTGATGATGGGGGACGCCATGCCGGACAGCTGTCCGAACATGGAGCGGGCGGTTACGGAATCGTAGCCGATGGCAACCAGCCGGGATTTTACAATTACGGTATCGATGGTATTGATAATGGGCATAATCAGGCTTCCCAGGGTGATGGGAATGGCGATCCCGAACATTTCTTTAATGATGGACAGGCCGCCTGCCACAGGGCCGTCGTAGGGAAGCGACAGTTCTTCTTTGCGCTGCTCCTTCTGGCGAACGATGGCAAAAATCATGAACAGCAGCGCAAACAGTCCGCCGGCGGAAGCGCCGAAGGTAGCGCCTGCAGCCGCCTGGGGCAGACCCTTTTTCAGCAGAAGAATGGCCAGGATAATGCCGATGCCCACCCGGAAAATCTGTTCGATCACCTGAGATATGGCAGTGGGCTTCATGTCCTGCTGCCCCTGGAAATAACCGCGGATGGCGGAGATCACGGGACAGAAAATCAGTGCCGGCGCCAGCGAATACATGCAGTAAATCGCTTCCGGCTCTTCGATGGATTTGCAGATCTGGGGTGCAAATACCGCCATGGACACGCCGGTCACCAAGCCGATAATAATCATGACCCGCAGGGACAGCTTATAGACCCGCAGGCTCTCCTGATAATTTCCCTGGGCCCTGCGCTCCGCTACCATGCGGGAAATGGCCGTGGGAAGACCCGTAGAGGAAATGGACAGCAGTCCGATATAAATCGGGTAGGCGGTCTGATAATATCCCATGCCGTTGTCGCCGATAATATTGGCCAGCGGAATGCGGAAACATGCGCCCAGCAGCTTGGAAATCAGTCCGGCTGCGCCCAGCAGAGCAGCGCCGCCCACAAAGGTTTTCGATGCTTTTTTCTCTTCCATTACTTTTCTTCTATGATTCCGGCTTTGTATGCTTCAACCAGCAGTTTCAAAGTCTCGATGGTCTCCTTTCGTTTCTTTCCGTCGTCCGTATCCTTGTTCAGAATGCGCTCGGAAATATCTTTTTTCGCCACCTGAGTGGAGTGAATATCCTGCTCCTCCTCGTTGGCTTTTTCTCTGCTCTCAAAGGGATCGTGGGCCGTCAGAATAAACCCGTAGGAATTCTGCACCAGCGAATAGCCCGCGATGCCTGTGGTTTTTTGATAGGGTTTAGCAAAGCCGCCGTCGATGATCATGGCTCTGCCGCCGGCGTGCAGCGGGTTGGTACCCTTCTTTACCGGCATGTGGCCGTTGATAATGCAGCCCTGCTCCACGTCCGCGCCGAACTCCGCCAGAATTTTTTCCACGATTTTTACGTCGTCCATCAGGCGGTAATAGGGGTTGTCCGCTTCCACCCAGGTTGCCGGGTCATCGATAAACAGACGCTCGAAGGTGGTAATTTTCTTCTTTCCGAACAGGGGGCTTTTGTAGCCGCACCAGAGGAACCAGCACATATCCACGCCCCGATCCTTCTCCGGGCCGGGCTTGCCGTAATAGCCCCTGCGCACCAGCGCGTCGGCATAGTCGAACCAGTCCTTGCCCTGCCGGTAGCCGTCGGAGGTATTGATGGGGTCGAACTCGCCGTCCTCGGTTAAAGGCATGCAGCCGTGGAACAGCAGATTTCCGTTGTGCTTCTTGTAGAGGCTTCCCTTTTCGTAAAGAAAACGGGTGTGTTCCTGCAGCAGCGCACTCTCCATAAAGGCCTTGCGCAGCCGCCCCACCACCGCTTCCTCCTCCTCGGTGAGCCGGTAAGGGTCCGCCGGGTCGATGGTGGGAAAGTTGGTGTCTTTTAAAGGATATTCTTTTCCATCCACCATCACGGTGCCTTTTTCGAAATTGATTTTGTGCAGCAGCGGCAGCTGGTCCATCTCGTAATAGGGATGCTTTTTGACCAGCGCGCCCTCCAGCTTGAACTGAATGATGGCGATGGCTTTGGAAATCTTGGCCAGCGAAACCAGGTCCGTATCGTGCATGGCGTCCCACTCGGAAGTGACCGCCGTAAAGCAGCTGCAGGGATCATCCGCGTAGGTTTTTAACGCAAAGGTAATGAGGGGGCGCAGCGAAATACCGTAGCCCACCTCCAGGGTATGCAGATTGTCATAGCGGGTGCAGATACGGATGACGTTGGCCATGCAGGCGGTATTGCCCGCGGCCGCGCCCATCCAGAGAATATCGTGATTGCCCCACTGAATGTCCACGTCGTGATAATTGCGCAGCTCGTTTACCACCTTATCGCCGCCGGGGCCTCTGTCGTAAACGTCCCCCAGAATGTGCAGCTTAAACACGGAGGTAATGCAGATCAGGTCGCAGAGGGCCACGGTCAGGGCGTCTCCCTCGCCGGCATCGATAATGGATTTAATAATGCTCTCCCGGTGATTGCTGCTGCGAAAATCATCGCTGCCGTTGGTACTGAAAAGCAGCTCCTCGATAATAAATGCAAAGTTTTTCGGCATTTTCCGCCGCAGATAAGAGCGGGTGTATTTAAAGGTCGTTACCTCCAGCAGCTTGACCAGCCGGTTGAGGGTCTTCTCGTAGAAGGCATCCATGTCCGTGCCGCCCGCCCGGAGAATTTCCAGTTTTTCTTTGGGATAATAAATCAGAGACGCCAGCGTTTTTCGCTCCTCCGGACTGACGTCCGGAAAGCTTTCATCGATTTTTCTTCGAATGGTGCCGGAGGCATTGCGGAGAATGTGCAGAAAAGCCTCATATTCGCCGTGAATGTCAGAGAGAAAATGCTCCGTCCCCTTGGGAAGATGCTGAATCGCGGAAAGATTGATAATCTCCGAGGCGGCGGAAACCTTGTTCGGATAGGTATCCGAAAGCAGACGGAGATATTTTAATTCTGTCTGATTAATCTTCATAATAACCCCTTAATGCAATGTTAGTATTAGTATAACACAACCTTGCTTTGACTAACCACAGAAAAAAAGCTATAATGCATACATGATTAAGATTTACCCAAGCAAATTGAACGGAACCCTGGACGCAGCTGCGTCCAAAGCCCACGCCCAGCGGCTGCTTTTTATGGCCGCCATGGCGCCCTACCCCTCCTGCGTAAAAAATGTCCCCATGTGCGACGATATCGAAACCACGCTCCAGTGTCTTCTGGATCTGGGCTGCAAGATATCCGTGCAGAGCGGGAAAAACGTATATATCGACCCTTTCCCCAAGAATGTTCCGGTACAGTCCGCGGAATTCGACTTCCGGGGCAGTTCCACTACCTGCAGAATCGCCCTGGCCCTTTCGGCGGCCCTGGGCATCCGGGTAAAATGCACCGGCAGCCCCTCCCTGCAAAAAAGAAGACTGCTGCCCCTTACCAGCCGCATGGCGCTGCGAGGGGTTCATTTCAGTAATTTTTCCGTGCCCTGCGAAATGGAGGGCCGGCTGGAGGGCGGCGAATATCAGCTGGACGGAAACGAGGGCTCTCAGAACATCAGCGCTCTGCTGATGGCCCTGCCGCTGGTAAAGCAGGACAGCACTCTGAAGCTTTCCGGAAAGCTTCAGGATTCCGCTTTTGTGGAACTTACCATTCGTTCCATGGAAGCCTTCGGCGTGCGCATAGAGAAGATTAAGGACGGCTACTTTATTCCGGGCCGCCAGAAGTATCAGTCTCCCGGTGAAATCGACGCCGAAAACGACTGGGGCCTTGCGGCCATGTGGATTACCGCCTCCGCAGCCTGCGGCGACGACGACCTGAACGTTACGGTGCGGAATCTGCCCAAAAATTCTCCGCAGAACTTCCGAGACATCCACTCGATTATTGCCCTGCTGCACTTCGATTTTACCGAGGTAAACATCGATGCATCCAAATGTCCGGATCTGGCCACCCTTTTCGCGGCGCTTGCCATCGTAAAGGGCGCCAACATGGAAATTTCCGGCATTCCGCAGCTGAAATTCAAGGAGAGCGACCGCCTGAAAACCATGCGGGATATCGCGCGGACTCTGGGACAGAACGCGGAAATCTTCGAAAGTGGCATCCGGATTATCGGCACCGGCGCCCCCAACTACGCGGAGGATACCGCCGTCAATTGCCAGGAAGACCCCTGGGTGTTCATGTCCATGGTGCTGGCCTCCGCGGCCATGAAGGTGCCTTACAAGCTGGAAAATGAAAAAACCGCGGATAAGGTTTATCGCGGTTTTCTGGATGATTTCGCCAGACTGGGCGGAAAATTTGAAATTTGCTGACAGGAAACATCAAAAATATGTCTGTGCGCATATTTTAACGCTTAAAAATATGCATGCAGACATATTTTTATTTCCGATACTTCCTCTTTTGTCATTTCTATGACCGGATCACAACGGTTTTTCCGGAAAAAGCAATGCCGAGTTTTATCACATTCTCAATTCCCGCCGCGCGTAATTCGGAATCATAACGCTTTGCTTCAATTTGCAGAAGGGCACTGTCTGCCAATGCTTGCAGTTCAATCTCTTCAAGATTCTTTGCCCACTTTAATTCCAGAATTATTCCCGGATTCTTTTTTTCTTTCGGTGTCAGACAAATATCGTATCTGCCCTCTCCTGATTCACGATTAGACCTTATTTCATACCGATTTTCCATCAAGGTTATCAAACCAAGCACAAGTCCGTGATAAAACCCTTCCGTTCCGGTATCGTAAAAACTGACGGTTTTTTCCATATACGCCACAATTGCCCTCTGCAGTCCCGGAATATCATTCGCATAAAGACATTCCGCGACCCGGTTTGCAGTCGTCGCGGTCACCGCGCCGATTTTGCACAGATGCGACAAAATTTCGCTCATATACACAGCCGCAATTTCCTTATTCGGGATGGAAACATGACAAAGATACGACCCATCCGCCTGAAGTTCCTTCCGAGGTGCTTTCAGGTAACCGGCAACCAGAAGCAAACTGTAAATGTTTGCCGGATCTTCCGAAAGAGATCGATAGACGACATTTTGATTAATTCTTGCCACAACTGATTTCCCCTGAAGCAGTGCGTACAACTGTTCGGACACATCTTCCGCCGCACTGGCAAGAATGTCTTCCAGAATCTCATTACTCCCGGTATTTGCCCAGTACGCCTGAGGAACACAGCCCTTAGAAATATAACTGATTACAGACCAGGGATTATATATCTCCGTCTGTCCGAACAAATACCCGTCATACCACTCTTTCAGTTCAGTCTCCTTCTCTAAAAGCCCATAATACGAGAGCATTTTCCGGACATCCGCTTCGGTAAAGCCAAAGTATTCGTCATATTCAGCATCCATTACAGAATTTACGGTCAGATTATTTAACCCGCTGAAAATACTCTCCTGTGCAATGCGTAAAATCCCGGTAAGAAAACCAAAGGAAAGGTTTTTATTATCCTTAAACGCACCCGAAAAAAAGACCCGCATAAAACCGGTAATCTCTTCATAAAAATCTTTTGTATAGCCTTCCTGTATTGGCGTATCATACTCGTCGATAATGATTACCGGCGCCTTTTCATGATGCTTCGCCAAAAACTGAGAAAGCATTTCCAAAGAGGATGCCAGTTCGACTTCATTTGCCTCTCCATCCAGAATCCTCTTAAAATACGCTTTTTCGTAATCCGCCAGCTTTCCGCTTTCCGCAAGCTCCGGATGCCGGTTGTATTCGTTCTGCAGCAGAACGCGAATCTTTGCAACAGTAGCTTCCCAGGAATCGAATTTCACATCTTTAAAGCTAAGATATATTACCGGGTACTGCCCCTGATATTTGCGGTATTCCTCGCCGCATTTCCAAATTTCTTTGTCCTCAAAATATCTTTCGGTGTTTTCCGTTGTCTTTTCAAAGAAAACCCGAAGCATGTCCATATTGATTGACTTTCCGAAACGCCGCGGCCGGGTAAACAATGAAACCAAAGGTTTTTGATCCAGAAACTCTTTAATCAGAAGCGTTTTATCCACATAATAATAGTCTGCCTGCGCACGAATGTAATCGGAAATACCGATGGGCAAGGCCTTTTTGTTTTGCGAAGCCGCTTTAACATACCGTCCGGAGTGAATCCGCCCGTCTGTCGGTCTTTTCGCATCCTCCGGAATAAGCCAACGCCTGCCGTCTTTGACGGCACCGGGAATTTCTCCCTTGCGGCATTTTTCATTGATTGTATTTTTGGAAAGCCCCCACTCTGCGGCTATTTGTTCGCTGGTTTTCATATAACAATTCTCTCCGGATAATTACTTTAACATTCCGGTCGAATTATAAAACAATTCGACCGGAATATCAACACTAATTTGATATTCCGGTCGAAATAATCGATATTCCGGTCGAAAATATTGACATTCCGGCCGAATTATTATCCTTCTGCAATAATATAGTTCTTTTCTTCCAAATCTTTTAAAAAGTCCCGAAGACCCGGCAGAATAGTTTCTTCGGAAAGCTGATACTCTTTTGCCGCGCCAGCAGCCATTTCCGCAGAATCCATGCCCTGTTCCAGAAGATGCCAGTAATAGGCGGCCGTATCGTTCAGCTGCTTAATAAAGGGACAAGCATCTTTTGCGTCACCCGTGGCAATCAGCAGCGTTTCGCCGCAAAGCTCCCGGCGAAGGATTCCTTCGCGAATGTTGTATTTCATCGTTGCTTCTCCTCATGCTCCAAAATGACAGTATGCGCCAGAATCGCGGAATCTGCATCCCCTTTGTTGGAAAGACCCCAGACCGGGACAGCCTTCAGTATTTTCTCCGCGGCATCGCACGCCTGCAGCGTGGTTTCGGTTTCTTTGTGGGTGCACATGATCTGAGACAAAATCGGCAGAACAGACTCTTTTACGGATAACCGTTCCATTCTATTTTCCGCCGCCTGCTTTAAGTAGATGATACCGCCCAGAGGGGCCGAAATCGCCTGACTCATCTGTTCTTTTCCGCGCCACGGCGAAGTATGCACCATTATGCTTTTGCCTTCGCAAAACTCCAAAATCGGCTTATCTCCGTTGATAATCCTTATCTCCGAACCGAAGACAGTTTTCCAGAGCGCATACTGGGTGGTTTTTCCCGTGCCGGAGGGCGCGGCAAAAATCCATGCCTTGCCCCGCCACAAAAAAGCAGTTCCGTGAAACATGCAGCGCCGGAAAGGAAGCAGCGCATCACCGACCGCATTGGCCAACTCCGTGTACTCGATATCCGGGTCTGTAAGATCCGGATAGTACAGGCTGCGGGCCTTTTCGATTCGGCCGTCTTCCAGCGCGGCAGATGCCGCCGGAGCCTCGTCTGTTTGACCGGCTTCAAACGCTTCGTGCGGATACAGACAGGCAATCCGAATCGGTACGCCAACCAGCGAAATATTGTAAAAATAGCGATTTTTCATTCAAGTCTTAACATGACAACATGGAGGACAGAAGCATCCGTCCTCCATGTGCTTTATTTCTTAGCGGGTTGTTTATCTGTATTCAAGAATTTCGCCGGAAGAGTTAATCAGGACCTTGCTTCCGTCTACCATCGGAACTTCGATGGGGCCAATGCTGTAAATGAAATCATTGGAACCTCCAGGAATTTCTGCATCATTCAAACCGAAAATCGGATTCTTTTCCAGAAATTTCGGGTCTATCATCTTGGGGTCAATATATTTATTCATAATATATCTCCTCTCGTTTTACTTTACGGAAACCTTTGCAGTGTTTCCATAGACGGTGGTTCCGTCCTGGGTTACAAAGTATGCTGTAACCGCTACTGTGGACTTCTTCGGAAGATCCTTGATGTCTGCTTCTACCAGCTTATCGGTCTTGCCGGACTTCTTCAGCTTGTTGGCAACTACCTTGGACTCTACGCCGTTTACGCTGTAAACGAAGCCGAATTCTTTGTAGTTCTCGGAATCCGCGGTCATGCTGGCGGTAATCTTCTTACCTGCAACCTTGGTCTTGAGCTGGAAGTAAGAATCCTTCACAAACTTGGCATAAGCAGTGGTGTCTTCGGTTACATCGGAGAAATCTGCCGGAACGGTAAAGTTCTCGTCTGCGTACCAGCCTGCGAATACATAGCCGGCCTTTTCGGGGACACCGAAGCTGCCGACATAGCTGCCCGGTTCTACCTTAACTTCTTCGGATTCAGTGCCGCTTACCAGGGTAACTGTTACTCTGGTATCCTTGGGCATGGATGCCACAAGATTTGCAGGAGCAGAAGAGAGCATTACTTTGCTGCGGAGCTTTGCTGCTGCAGCCGGAGCTGCCGGAATCTTGGAATATGCCATTGCAAGAGATGCGGCTGTTGTATCAGTGAAGCTCGGGCTCTGCTGTCCGATGCTCTTTGCATCATTTGTTCTGGTAACCACACCGGTTACGAATACGCCGTCTGCAGTGACATAGTACGGAACAAAGCTGTATCCGTCATAATCTGTCTTTGCAGTAACATGATTTACGATTCCCAGATAGCTGTTATCACCGGTGAATCCGTATGCGCCGAACACATTAGCCGGAGTATAGTTGCTGTCTGCTCTTAAATACTTGCTATTGTCTACATGAATATTCTTGAAGACATAGTAGCTGCCGACAGTATCATCACCGTCAGCGCCGCTTGCATAGCCTGTCTTTAAATTGGCGGCAGTAGGAGTTCCTTTTGCATCTACTACCGTACCGTACTCGGTATAGAAGGCTTTGCTGACACCGTCTGCATCCAGCGCGGTGAGCATATAAGTATCGGTAATATAATCTCCGTAATGAGGCTCTCCCGTCTCCGGATCACGAACGGTATTTACAACGACCAGGTTTCTCGGTCTGAGGTAGGTATCCTTAACCTCTCTGAGGAAGAGTGTCTCTTTATTTGCCGGTACAAGATTCAAACCGCACTCTTCAGTAATAGGAGTTGTGAAGGTGTCTCCGGTAGCAATTCCGCCATAGAGATAACCGCTCTTTACACCGCCATACTGTGCAGTAGCATCTGCATGCACAATATCAAAGTCGTACGAAGTTCCATTCTTCTTTTCTTCGTAAATAGCACAAACACCAGTGCCGTTCAAGTTCTTATGATATACAGTTTCAGTGCTGTTATCGCTGGAATGAACCACATTGAACTGGCAAGGAGCAACATATACATCAGCAGTCTTCGTTCTAGGCTCGAAAGAGTCCTTGATGATGTGTGCAGTGTTGGTTACAATCTGGTCTTCCACCTCACCGGTAGCGACAGCAAGTACTTCGACCTGTCTTACCTTTCCCGGCATAACCACCATATCCTTGCCTACAACGTAGCGCTTGGTAGCACCTGTTGCAGTGGTCGTAATAGTTTCCGTATGGTAAGGTGCATGGAAATCTTCCATGGGTGATCCGTCCGCGTTTAAGCGCCTGCAGGCAAGAATTTCAATACCCTTGGGAGGCTCATCCCAAAGTTCAACTGCAGTAAGCGGAATCTGGTTCTGTTTTCCAGAGATTGTTGGATACTGTGCTTCAACAATATAACTGAACTCTTCTCCGTGATAAACCACTGGGCAACCGTATTTCTCGTCTGTAGGAAGATCAACATACTTTGCAACTTCATAGCCCATAGAAATGCTAATATCCAACTGGCAGTTCCAGCCGTTTCCCTGAACATCAAAATCTGCATGAACCAAGCCCGGAGTTGTAATATCACTGATATTTCCAGCCTCCAGAATAACAAATCCATATGTCTGATGAAGCTTAACATCCAGCGAACTGTCATTGTATCCTGTTCCCATCTCATTCGGACGATGGATTACGATATCTGTTTTCTTAAACAGAGTATACTGTTTGAGGGTGCGGCCATTAGCATATGTAGCCGTATGCCCGTCAGTGTTTTCAATAATTAAGTTGTTTGTTTGATTCGGCCTTCCGTTTTCGTTAACGGCAATTACCCAATACATGGACCCGTCTCTGTTAACGATAATGCCTATAGGTGTATAGTGCCCATTTGTGCTGGTGCCGGCGGCAACATCAACATACAGATAATTATCTGCGTAAAAGATGCCATTATCCGGTTCATCTTTCGGTTCCACCAAATCGTCCCAGTTTGCATACGCCGTCATGGGGACCAGGCAGAGAACCATCAGCGCCGCCAGAAGCAGTGCTAAAAATCTCTTGCTTTTCTTCATAAAAATACCCGCTTTCTTGCTAAAATATCTACGTCACACAACCCTGTTCCGAAATCGGCCCAGGATTGTGATAAATATCCAGTTCTACTTATATCACATTTCACAGACACAAGCAAGCTTTTTCTGGAAAGTCTTAATTTCTGTTAATGCGTTTTGACTGCCACGAATACGGCGGAAAATTCGGTTTCGTCTTTCAAAACGCAGCAAAAAACATGTAGGGAGGTATTTTAATTATCCCATCGCTGATACTGAAATAGTGCGCAAGATGAAAAACTTAAAAATTGCCAATAAAACGCAAAGTGGCGTTTTTACGAATGTTTTGTTTTACTTTTTCGAGTGATTTGTTTTGGTTTTTTCGAATTTTCAGTTCTTCAGAAAAACATCACATAATAAATCGGCAGATAGGTTATTTTACCGCGCGTTTTTACCGTTCTTTCATTCGATACTACAAACGCCTTCTTAATATGATAGTCTTCGTTTCTCACGAAATTGCTAAGCGCACTGTGAATGGTGTAATCCTTGCCGGACTTGACTTCAATCGGAATGACAGACAGACTGTCATAATCGTCAATCAGATAGTCTACCTCGCCCTTGCTGCGGTTATCGTAGTAGAACAGTTTGTGCCCATGTGCTGTAAGCTCACTTGCTGCAACGCTTTCATAAACCGAACCAAGATTGATGCTTCTTTCGTCGTTGAGCACGGCACGAATATTATTACCGTAGAGGATGCCGGTCAGAATACCAACGTCGTTCAGATAGAGTTTCAGAAGATTCTTTCCGCTTGATTCAATCAGCGGAAATACCGGATTGGAGATTGCCTGCACATTAAGTGCAATACCTGCGCTGACAAGATATTCAAACTCGTCTTGGTAGTCTGCAAAGCTCTTCCCTTTTTTCTCTTCAATACTCTGTGCGACCACACGCTTTTTCTTATTTTCCATGTTCGACGGAATTAAATCGTAGATCCGACGAATTTTCAGTTTTCGTTCAGTGTCATATTTGGACGCATCCGCAGCATAATAATCGTGAATTTCGTTTTGAATCTCGCGTACTCTTTGAATATTCTTTGTTTCGAGGTAGGCATTGACGGCATCCGGAAGTCCTCCGACAAGCAGATACTTGCGGAATAAATCCATCATCTTGTTGTGAATCGGTTCATCCAGTGCTTCCATACGCTCAAATTTTTTGCGCATGGATGAAATTACAAGTTCGTTCATTCCGTTGGCATATAAAAACTCCTCAAAATCAAGCGGGAACATTTTAACCTTGCGAATACTCCCCATTGGAATAGAGGTGGTTTCGGACAATGTAACACCAAGAAGAGAGCCGCTTGCGATATATGTGTACTTTCCATCCTGCGACAAAAATTTCAGAAGTGTCAGCAGATGAGGATATGCCTGAATCTCATCAATGAAAATCAAGGTATTTTCCCGCTCTTTCATTTTATCGCCGTGGAGCACGCTTACCTGTAAATAGAAATCCTCTACCGATTTCGTTTCTGCAAACAGTCTTGCCCCGAGGGAGTCCTCTATCATATTAATTTCAATAAAATTCGCAAAAAGTTTCTCTCCGACATGCCGGATAATATATGTCTTGCCGACCTGACGTGCGCCATCAACCAAAAGGATTTTCGACGAACTGGATTGCAAGTGTTCTTTGATGGTAGATTCGATTTTTCTATAAAGCATCTGATGTCTCCTCACTGTCTTTCAAGTGTATTTTAGAATGATTTATAAAATTTTTCAATACATTTTACGGCCAATTTTTACAACTTTTCAATATATTATATTAAAGTTTTTCTGGCTTTTCAATTTTTTGTGCCTTTTTCGAATGTTTTATTTGGTCTTTTTCGAATTTTCGATCTTTCTCGTGCAATTTTTTCTTTTTACTAACACTTCTGTAACGCTTCCCGGTGTATTATAGTAATAGTATATTGCGAATTGTCGCCCAAAGGAGAACCCATGGTTTTTATCGATATTGACGGAAAAGAAAAAGAACAGCCGAATAACAGCCTCAGTCAGAGGGACTTTACCGAGCTCGAGGCCGAAGCGCAGCAGCATGCCGCCGAAGCCCAGGCGCAGGATACCGCACGCTACGAAGGCATCGCGCCGGCGGATTCCACCGGCCAGGCGATTTTGAATCAGACTCATCAGGAACTGCGCGACGCCGCGCAGAATCTGCGCACCCTTTCGACCTACTTTTCCCGGATCAAAGATTCGATCCGGCCCGCAGGCGAAGGAGATGAACTGGACGAGGAGCTTCAGGACTATCTGAACGGAAGCTTCGGCTTTGACAAATACAAAATCCGGCTCTACAACACGGTGGACCTGATCGGTCAGCTGACTTCCGCCCTGGAAGAATACGCGAACCGGAACACCAAGGTCAGCAGAGACAAAAAAGAACGCGTGGTAGGTCTGGAGGCGGATCAATTTATCCAAATACAGACCATGCTGGACAGCTGCATAAAAAACCTGAACGGATGCCTTTTCTACGCCGAAAGCAATTCCAAGATGTTCCGCAATCTGTACTCTCAGATTGTCAACACTACCGTAATGCTGGAGAACATGGCCGACGGACACCTGATCCGGCCTCTGCCCGGCGAGAAAAAAGACGCCTACGGCAGAAAAATACATCGAAAATCCGTCTTTGATTCCTCTTTGTTCATTGAGTCGAAATCCTTAAACAAAGACATAGCGGAAAAGGTGAAGGAAGGCGAAAATGTTCCCGGCCGATACTTTACCGACGTATCCGACATGCCCATTTTCCCCCACGAACCCAACGAAGACGATCTTTCGCAGGGCTGGCTGGGCGACTGCTACATGCTGGCAACGCTGGCTGCGGTGGTAAGAAAAGACCCGGCCAAAATTAAGGAACACATTCGGGACAACAAAGACGGCACGGTTACGGTTCTGTTTTACAACCAGCAAAAGGAACCCGTTTACGTTACGGTACAGAAATCCATTCCAACCATAGAGGATGAACACATACCCTTTTCCTCCGGGCCCCTCTGGGTCAAGCTTATAGAAAAGGCTTATGCGGCATCCGGCTTAAAGCAG
Organism: Anaerovoracaceae bacterium; assembly: GCA_045643345.1. Classification (GTDB taxonomy): domain Bacteria; phylum Bacillota; class Clostridia; order Peptostreptococcales; family Anaerovoracaceae; genus RUG13409. The sequence goes on from JAZUKP010000053.1 coordinate 28,035, forward strand.
AGGGAGGAGACTGTCGGAAAAAGCTACAAAAATATCGAAGGCGGCAGAGAAATGGACTTTTTTCACGCTTTTCTCGGGCCGGAAGTCACAGACGAAGACGTATTCGAAAGCAACGAAATTCTCTATTCCAATACCAACGGCAGCAATTACAGTGCGGAAGAGCTGGCCACCTTCAATCTGGTGCAGCAGTCCCTTCAAAGCGGGGCCATGGTAACCGCCGGAACGCGAAGCCCGGAAGAGTACAAAAAAATCCTTGCTAAAATTCCGGACCCCCTGCCCCGCGCCGGGACAAACGGTCTGGAACAGGAACCCGGCCGCAGATTTGCGGGAATCAACCGGAAGCACGCATATACCGTAGTTGGTACCGTGGAAAAGAACGGCATAAAATATATTCGGCTGCGCAACCCTCACAATACCGCGGGGATGCGCTTCAACCAATACGGCGTGTTGGAAGCAAAGAACGATATGCAGGGCGAAGCCTACGTGGAACTTCGCAATTTCCGCATGCTTTTCAATGAGCTGACAAAAGCGAAAACCTATATGTCCCCGACGGACCGGACAAAAATTCCCCAGGCCCGGCAGTTTATTGCCGCCTACGGAGACAGTCTCCGGGAAATGATTCGCGACGTAAAAGCAACGGAATATCTTTTTAACCTGGAACTGAACGACTCTCCCCAGTTTCGGGCGCTGGACCGTGCCGCAAGAAGTCTTTCGGCCGCACTTGAAACAAATCCGCCGCTGATGACCCCGATTTCCAGGCTTTACGAAGAATTTACAGCAAGCGCCCGAGCCTATCAGCGCTACCGAACCGAGCCGCTGACCGATGCCGACGCACTGGCGCGGCGGGCAAGAAACGAGAGAACCACCCGGTCAAGAAACCGGCTTGCCGTTACCGACAGAATTTTGCGATTTGCCGATCAGCTGGAGCAGGACCAGGTACAAGCGGCTCAAGCAGCGCAGGCCGCTCAGGCGCAGGCAAGACCCGACCTGCAAGCGCAGATCAACGAAGTGCGCCCGGTTCCCCAGGGAAAATATTCGTGGCTGACCGCAGAGCTTCTGAACGAACGCGTCAGTCAGAAGAAAGCGCTTCTGCAGGAAGAAAACTTTGCGGAGGTCGGAACCGAAGATCTGAACAAAACCGTAAAGCAGTTCGCAAACCCGCGTTTTAAAGAGCTCCGCCAGATTCTCTGCGAGGGAGATATAGAAGAAAACGAAGCAATCAACACGGCGCTGCTGGAAGCCCGCGCCTATATTCTGGCAGGACACAGCGCAGAAGATCTGCGGAAAACCGACCTGGCCGACAACATTTCCGTTGCGCCTTACTTCGATCTGATTGCCCAAGCTGTTTTGGAAGACCGGGCCCAGCGCGAAAACGATATGACGGCCGCAGAGGAAGCCATTCGGCAGCAGCGCCCCGATTTTCGTTATGCCCCCGCAGCACAGCAGGCCGCCGCGCAAATGCCCGCCCAGCAGCAAGCTCCTGTGCAGGAAGCGATACATGAGCCCGCGCAGGGACAAGAGGAAGCGGTACAGGCTCCTGTGCAGGAAGCGGCACAAGAACCGGAGGAACCGGAGGAGGTCCGGGAGGAACGCCGCAGGAATCTGCAGATGGCGCAGGAGGCAATTCAAAGCGTGCTGGCCGCCCCGCCGAGAGAAACCGCAGCCGAAAAAGAACTTCGGCACTGGAATATTTTAGACAAAAAATACGGAATTCCCCGTTATCGCAACAACCCGAAACGAGAAAAACTCGGCAATATCGCTCACGTAAAGATGGAGGATCGGCCCGCCAGAAAGGAACAGTCCCGCCGCGCAGCACAGTTGTTCGGACAGGTGCTGGGACGCATAGAAACCGCCCGCAAGGCCACCGAAGGAATGATTCAGCGCAAATTTCCGGATCCGAGAGACAAGCGAGCATGCCGGGATTTTATCAATGAGCACGAAAATATAATAGACGCCTTCATCAGTCACGAATTAACCCCGGAAGCCATTAGCAAAAATGTGGAACGCATCCGCGCCCTGGCCGCCGGAACCCCGGAGCAAAAGGCTGCGGCACTGCAGGAGCGAATGAACGAGCTGGCAGCACAGGCCACCTCCTGCCAGATAGAAGAATCCTACACCGGACCCAATCATACTATGCAGCAGTTTGAGCAGCACGCAGACCGGATGATGCCGGTTAGAAGGATGGAAACTTTCCTGCTCACAGCCGAGGGCCAGCATTGCGGTGTTTCTCTGGACAATATTTCCAAATTCAGAAAAACCGTAACGCCGGAATTGGAGAAATTCACATCGTATTACTACAGACTGTATCAGATTAAAGATCCGCTTTATCAATACATCAACAAAAAATCTGCCGCAGACTATCTGCAGGAATGCGGAGATAAAATAACGGATTCGCTGAAAAAATTCGATGATGAGCTGAAAGCAAAGCAAGCGCTTCCGCGCGGACGAAAAAAAGACGAACAGATCAAGGAAATCAAAGAAAACATCAAATACACACTGGCGGGAATCCTGGCAGTTACGACCCTGTCCTCAGAGATGGGAAAGAAAGATATCCGCGACGCTGCGACAACCGAATACCTGCTCTCCGATTACAGCTTGAACAAAAAAGTTCTGAAAATAATGAAATCCGAAGGGTTTAAAACCCTCGTAGACGAGGTGAATTACCAACCGCTCATCAAAACAGGGGAAGACGGCAAAATTACAATGGACCGTCAGGCGGCGAGAAACCTTATGAAGCTTTTTGATGCTTTCGAAAAATCCGTCGACATGAACAAGCAGCTGGAAGAAGATCAAAAAGCGCTCGAAGAAGCCAATCGGCAGCCGCAAGCACCAGAAAACACCCGGAATGCCCAAGCGGCGCAAATCAATCCGCTGTAGCGGAGCACTACGCCTCGCCCCGCAGTTTTTCCGCGGTTTCGGAGATTTTTGCCAGCCGGTGATTTAATCCGGATTTGCCCAGGGGCGGCTCGAACAAGGCTGCCAGATCCGTCAGGGACAGCTCCGGATTGTCCCGGCGCAGCCGGGCTGTTTCCGCCAGCTTGGGCGGCAGTGCGTCCAGCCCCGCGGTGCTTTCGATGTATTGAATATCCGCAATTACCTTCTGGGCGGCATTTACGGTTTTGTCCATGTTGGCGTTTTCGCAGTTGCTGATGCGGTTGGCCTCGTTCTTCATTTCCTTGGAAATGCGCACGTTCTGATATCGGAACAGCTGATTGGTGCAGCCGATAATACTCAAAAAATCCGAAATCTGCTCGCCGTCTTTAATATACACCACATATTTTCCCCGGCGCGCCACGATTTTGCTTTTCAGCCCGAAGCTGTTGATCAGCTTGCGCACATCCCCCGCCATGTATTCGCTGGCGCAGGAAATCTCCAGATGATAGGATTTGGCCGGATCGGCCACAGAGCCTGCCGCCAGAAAAATACCCCGCAGCGCGGACTTTTTGCAGCAGCGCTTCTTCACGTTGGCGGCTTCGATGCCGTCCCGGATGTAGTTGGCGCCTTCCTGAACGCCAAGAATACCAACCTCCCGCAGAATGGCCTCCGCGTTCATCTCCGGCGTAATCACCAGCGCATAGGTGTGACCCTTGCGCAGCATCTGACCCTCTTCGATGTGCAGGGCGGTTTTGGTGCCGAAATAATCCTTTACCAGCGTAAGAAAAAGCCGGGCAACCGCAGGGTTGTCCGTAGTCAGCTTTACCCCCATCTTTCCGCCCATCAGCATAATGCTTCCGGCAAAACGGATAAAGCCCGTAATCTGGGCCAGCTGGCAGCATTTTTTGCTCACTTCCAGCCCGGTGAGTTCTTTTTTTACATCCGATGTATAGCTCATAGTCTGTCATATTTGCCGGCGCCCGCAGAAAGCGCCGTGTCCGGCGGAGGACACTACAGCTGCCTGTGGGTTACGCTGACCGCCTGCCCGCACTCCGAAAGGTGCTTTGCCACTTCCTCCGCAATCACCACGCTGCGATGCTGACCGCCGGTGCAGCCGAAGGCCACATTCAAATGATACTTTCCCTCTCTAATGTAGCGGGGGATCAGGTCAAGAATCATGCCGGTGATAATCGACACAAAAGCCTTTGTATCGTCGAAGCCCAGCACAAATTCCTTTACCTTTTTATTCTTCCCGGTAAGTTTTTTCAGGCTCGCCACGTAGAACGGATTGGGAATAAAGCGCACATCCAGCACCCAGTCCGCCTCTGCCGGCAGTCCGTATTTGTAGCCGAAGCTGCTGATTCCCACCCGGAAGATATTTTCATCGTCGGCCGCCAGCAACCGCTTGATTTCCGCGTTCAGGTCCGCCACCTTCAGATTTGAGGTGTCGATAATATAGAAGGCCTTGCCCCGCAGTGCTTCCAGCCGGATCCGCTCCGCCTTGATGCCCTTTTCCGTGTTGCCGTCCGGTGCCAGGGGGTGACTGCGGCGGGTCTCCTGATAACGCATCAAAAGCACCCGGTCCGAAGCCTCCAGGAACATGATTTTATATGCAGTTCCTGCGGTATCCAGACGGTTCAGGACCTCACCAAGATCCGAGAAGAAATCCCGGCCCCGAATATCCGCCACAAAGGCCACCTTCTCGATGGAAGGGTCTTTTTTCAAGTGTTCCAGAAGCTCCGGCAGCATAACGGGCGGCAGATTGTCCACGCAGTAATAGTCCAGGTCCTCCATGCAGGCCACCGCCTTGGATTTGCCCGCACCGGACATGCCGGTAATGATCAGCAGTTCCATATTTTCCTCGTTATTCTTTCCTCACACCGGATGACCCGGTGGTTTCTTCCTGTTCTCCTACGATTCTGACTTCCGGTTCCAGCAGTACCCCGTCCTTCTCGTAGACGGTATCCTGCACGTATTTGCAGAGGGCCAGCACGTCGGATGCGGTGGCGTTGTCCTCGTTGATGATAAAGCCTGCGTGCAGCGCCGAAACCGCCGCACCGCCCAGCCGGTAACCCTTCAGCCCCGCCCCCTCGATCAAAGCACCGGCAAAATACCCCTCCGGCCGCTTGAAAAAGCTGCCCGCACTGGGGTAATTGACGGGCTGCTTGGCCTTGCGCTTTGCGTTCAGATCATCCATTTTTGCCTGGATCTCCGACGGGTAGCCGGGCTTCAGACCGAAGCGAGCGAAAAGAACGATTTCACCGCTTTCCATAAAGCGGCTGTGCCGGTAGGCATATTCCAGCTCGGAGACTTCATATTCCAGAAGCTCCCCTTCCGGCGTCAGGGCCACCACGTTTTTTACGCAGCCGCCGATGGTGCCGTCGTAGGCTCCCGCGTTCATAAAGCAGGCGCCGCCCACGCTGCCCGGGATGCCGCAGGCAAACTCCAGGCCCGTTAAATGATTGGCCGCCGCCACCTTGGAAAGATAAGGCAGCATGACCGCCGCACCGGCCAGAAGATCGGTGCCGTCCGCAATAATTTCGGTAAAATCCTTGCCCAGCTTCAGCACCGCGCCGTCGTAGCCGCCATCCGTAAAAAGAACGTTGCTGCCGTTGCCCAGCACAAACCAGGGCATGCCGGACTCCTTTAAAAGTGCCGCCGCACCGCGCAGTTCCTCGATGCTGTCCACCGTAATAAAAAGCGCCGCATTGCCGCCGCAGCGGAATGTGGTGCGTTTTGCCATGGGGCAGTCTTTTATGATATTTTTTTCCGGCAGAAAGGCTGCCAGTTGTTCTGCGATTTCGTCTCTATTCATTTTCTTTTGCCTGTTTTGCCAGAGACACCACTGTCTCCAGCCGGTTATATACACTGCGCTCCAGCATGCGGGCAAAGGGCTCCGCATTGCCGCTGTCCACAAAATCCGCCACCAGAGAATTGTAAGCCCGGTCGTCTACCGTCAGCTCCGGAATGGGAAGTTCCTGCTGCAGCAGGCAGAACATGAGCACCGCCAGCGCCGTCGTGGGCGTCTCTGCTCCGAAGGGATAGAGCTTCAACAGTTCCAGATGGAAGATTGCTGCCCGCTCCAGCGGAGCGATGGTCCGGGTTTCCATACTGCGGTTGTACTGCTTTACCAGCGACTTCAGCCCCGAGCGAACCTTATCTTCCTCTACGGGAATCAGCTCCCACTCGTAGACGATGGCCCGGTTCTTCCGGAAAAGCGCCTCGTCCGGCGTATCCTCGGGCAGCCCCTGCAGCATCTTTGCCCAGCGGCAGATCAGCTCCGGCGTAAGAGAAGTCTGCATGTGGATGCAGCTTTTCATATCGGAATACACATCCCGGTAATTCTGAACAAAAGCATAGGAAGACAAGGGCATTTCTTCCCGGATTCTGCCCTCCACCAGATCCACCGCCGCCTCCCGGGCGATGGCGCGTCCTTCCACGCGAAAAGCCCCGTGAATCCAGCCCCAGATGTCGCTTTTGGAAAGCCAGGACCGGAATTCCGGATTTTCGGGAAAGTTCTCCTTCAGTTCCTGAACTTTTTGTTCGATAAGCTGCTGCAAAGCTTTTACTGTGCCGCTCTCTCGGCTTCTTTCTTTAACGCCCCTTCCAGTCCTTTTGCGAACTGATCTGCGCAGGACGTTCCTCTGCCGCCGCAGTCGTTGCCCTTCAGAATGGCAATCACGGTCTGAGGATCCTGACCCTCCACCAGTTTGGAGATCGCCTTCAGGTTTCCGTTGCAGCCGCCTTCAAAGGATACATTGTGAATTTTACCGTCCTCCAGCTCAAAAGACACGCTTCTGCTGCAGGTCCCCTGATTGTAATGTACGTATTTCATAAACACCTCCGTGGTTTTCTATTTTTCTTCTTATAGATTATCACAAAACGCTTGCATTTTACAGTCGATTATTGTACACTTATCAAGCGCAATTAAATAATGACCTGCAAATGCAGGACCGCAACTAAGCATGGAGGATTGACCGAGTGGCTAAGGAGCTCGCCTGGAAAGCGAGTAAGGCTGAGAAGGCCCCGTGGGTTCGAGTCCCATGTCCTCCGCCAAAAAATACCAGAGAAGTATCTCTGGTATTTTTTTGTGTACAAACGAATGATATGATAAAATATAGTTATATATGGAGATAACAAAATGACCAAAGATCCTTTTGAAGAATATATAAAACAAAAAGGTCCTGCAAAGGATGAAAAAAGCTGCGCATGGCAAACCGCCATTGGGCTTCAGACTGTAGATGGAATCCAAACTTCAGACTACCTGAAAGAAACTGCAATCCGTAATATTGAGGGAGAAATCGATTTTGATGAAGCCCAAGCATTGCTTGACAGTTATTATCAGGAAAATGCGGTGCATTCCCCTGATGACAGAACCGAAGAAGCTGATAAAGTTTCAGCCAGAATCGCGCAAATCCTTTCGGAAAATGCTTTTACCTTTTCATTAAGCGAGTATATTCACATTCATGCGCGCTTGTTTAATGGTATATACGAATTTGCAGGAAAAATCAGAGATTATAATATTTCTAAGAAAGAATGGGTTCTTGGTGGAAAGTCTGTGCTTTACGGAAACTCCTTGGACATCAAAGCTACTTTAAATTATGATTTTGAACAGGAAAAAAATTTCAGCTATAAAGGACTTTCTCAAGATGAAATAATCGCCCATATTGCCAGATTTACTGCAAATCTATGGCAGATACACGCCTTCGGCGAAGGCAATACCAGAACAACCGCGGTATTTTTAATCCAATACCTGCGATACCTTGGTTACGATGCAGTAAACGACATTTTTGCCGATAATGCCTGGTATTTCCGGAACGCTCTTGTTCGTGCAAACTACAACGATTTAAAATCCGGGGTCCATGAGACCACTGAGTTTTTGGAATTGTTTTTACGCAATCTTTTGCTGAACGAAAATAACGAACTGCATAATCGCAGCATGCATATTCGCTATACGGTTCCTCCAAAACAGGACATTGGTGATAAAAAACAGGACATTGCTTTGTCTTCCTACCAGCAAAAACAGTTTGAACAAGTGGTTTCAGCATTTGGAAAACAGCAGATTTTCGGAAGAACCGATATAATGAAGATTCTCGGGTTAACTCCGTCTCCGGCATCAGCACTAATAAAAAAACTGCTTGAAGCAAACAAGATTCTGGCAGTTAAGGGGCACGGAAAAGGAAAATATATTATTAATATGTAGCTCGCCTGGAAAGCGAGTAAGGCTGAGAAGGCCCCGTGGGTTCACGTGAAGACGAGCCGCAGGCGAAGTCTGAACGGTCCCATGTCCTCCGCCAAAAAAATACCAGGGATATTTCCCTGGTATTTTCATATACAAATCACCCGCTGGTATTGTTCCTTATTAAACGTTGCCGAACAGGGCAGCAATGGCTTCCGGCGGCATACCGAGACGAATGGTATCCTCGAATGCAGTGCCTGTAGGAACAAAGCTCTGGTCCGGTGCGTGTAATTTTTTCATCTGTTCGTCTACATCTTCCAGTGTTTCATACGCTGCGGCTTCCGTAGTCATTTGCTTGACCAGGGTAAACTTTCCGCCGCCCACGGAATACATTTCGCCGGTATAATCGGTGTTTTCCTTGCTGCATAAGTACGCCACCAGAGGCGCTACCTTTTCCGAAACAAAATCTTTTTTCAAAACGTCGGCAAACTGTCCGGGAGGAAGCTGTCCTGTCAACTGCGTAAATGCTGCGGGATAAATTCCGTTAATCAGAATGTTGTCGGCGGCGCCCAGAAGTGCGGTAAATCTGACAAGTCCCACCAGTGCGGATTTGGATACAGGATAACCGGTATTCTGATATCCGCCGAAAGTGCTGTTGGAAGAAGTGTTGATGATTCGTCCGTATTTCTGCGCTTTCATGTACGGCCAGACTTCTCTCATTAAAACGATAGAAGAAACCGTATTTAACCGGAAATAGTCTACAAGGTTTTCGGGGGTAACATCCGGCCAATATTCGCCGTCCGCACCACCAGCGTTGTTGATGAGAATATCAATGCGGCCCCACTTGTCCACGGTCTTTTTTACCATGGCAGAAAGTTCTGCTTCCTTGGAAACATCGGCTACTGCATAGTCAACGTCATAGCCCATGTCCAGGAGCGCCTGTGCGGCTTTCTGCACCTTTGCCTCGCTGCGGCCGTGCAGCATAACCTTCGCGCCTCTTTCTGCCAATAACTTCGCATAGTAGAAACCTACACCGATCTCACTGTTGGAACCGGTTACGATGGCAACCTGTCCGTCAAATCTGATTTGATCCATAATAAAACCTCCTGCGTCTGCAAATATCTTTATCCATCCTGGATACTTTTATTCACGATGATTATATTCTGCGGGAGCAAGAGGGAACAATGTACAAAAAAGGCGTTTTCGTTCATTCCGCCAACACAAGAGCCGAAGAAAAACGCCTTTTGCCTTTGATTCAGTTTTTCTTAAAATTTTTATAATAACCGGAGAACATGGGAAAGAATCTGGACGTAAGTTTTACCATATACTCCGGAGATGCATTATCATATCCGATGGAACGCCACATAAAGACGTAGACCAGGCTGGAGGCTACGCCCATCTGAGCATCCAGCTTATTGTCAGGATCCGAAAATTCCCCGTCATCTGCAATTAAAGAAGTAAACCATTCCAGCGATTTGTCACCCAGCTTCTGCTCAATCAGCATATCGTAGACCTGGTGGTTATTATAGACAAACCTGAAAAAATCGCAGGAAAAATCAATAAACAAAGGATTGTCCTTATCCAGCCCCTGGTCAATCATGTTCTGGCATGCGGAAAGATAATAACTATGATTTTTTCCGGCCTTCTGCAGGATTTTCTTTGCAAAATCATATTTATCTTCAAATTTTCGATAAAAAGTGCCCCGCGAATAGCCGGAAACCTCTATCAGTTTTACCACCCGGATGCTGTCAAAATCACTATGTTCCGAAAGCCTTGCCATTGCAGCAATAAACGCCTTTTCCGAAGGCGAAAAATCTGCCGGAGGTGCGAATTTTTGATAAGTATACTCTTTCATACGTTTATCATATTCGGTTTTTCGGGAAAAAACAAGTTTCTCACCGGCACAATAAAACCCTTTTTCAAAGGAATTAACGAGTGAATACTATATATTCGGTTATCATCCATATTGTGGTACAATACCGGAAGAACGTTACATCTATTCTGCGGAGCGAAACTTCATGGCCAATTTCCTGACATCCATCCGAATCATCTGCGGCCTCCTGATTCCGGTCTTTCCGGCCTTTTCAAAATGGTACTATATCCTGTACCTGATCGGAGGCTTTACCGATGCGATTGACGGCACCGTGGCAAGAAGGCTCGGGACCGCATCCTCCTTCGGCGCAAAGCTTGATACCGCGGCGGACTTTATCTTTTCGCTGGCAGTGTTCGCAAAGCTGGTAAGTGCGGTGTATCTGCCGCCATGGCTGCTTTTATGGACCGGTCTGATTATTGCCGTAAAGCTTGCAAATATCGGGATCGGATTCGTCAGACACAAGACGTTTGCCGCCGTGCATTCCGTCATGAACAAGATCTGCGGCGGTCTGGTCTATATGATTCCGCTGTTCATCGGCGGGGCGTATGCGTGGCAGGCCAAGGCCCTCGGCATTATTTTCGTCTGCCTGTTTGCCACTGCAGCCGCAATAAATGAAAGTATTACGATACTAAAAGGCAGCACGGTGGAGTAGAGGAAACTGCGTCAAACGATAGATTTCTTGAAGAAATAAAACTGAATATCTAAGACTGCAGCGCCCCATTGTCAGAGAAATCTGAGGAATGGGGTTTTATTTTTGCACAAATATGGTAAAATATGTAAATAAAGGGAGGGGTTATGAATTCTACAATACTTAAATACATTGACAAATTGGAATCCGCCGCGAAAGCGTACAATCTGTCCGGAAGTTCGGAGCTGCGGATTCACAAAAAGGATGACCGTACGTGGTTTTCGGAAGCCACGAAAGATGAAAACGGCATCTGGCACGAAAAATATCTCGGAGCAAAAGATGCGGCGAAAATCGAAAATCTGCTTGTGAAGAAATACTGCCGCGAACTGCTGAAGGAAATTTCCCGAATTCGCAGCGGCAAAGAATCATCTGCGGAAAAACTTTTGAACATAACGGAGGAATACAGCACCAAATTTCGTGCGTATGTACCTGCCGATTTAATCAGCCTGAAGGAGAAAGCCCGACGCTGGGCTGCTGCGGAATACAGTCGTAATCCTGCGGAATATGCAGATGCCGCACGGTACCAATCACTGAAGGGTGACATGGTCCGCTCCCGCGCAGAGCTCTGGATTGCAGATTATCTTTTTCAAAACGATATTCCGTATCGGTACGAAGCAGCATTTCACCTAAGGGACGGCCGCTTGATCTACCCGGATTTTACAATCGCGAATGCTTTCACCGGAGAAAAGATTTATCTGGAATATTTCGGGCTAATGGATTCCCCGGAATATATGTCAAAGAATCTGAAAAGAATTAACGATCTCGCAGAAAACGGCGTCCTTCTGGGAAAAAATCTGCTTGCGGCTTTTGAAAGCCGGGACGTACCGTTTCATCCTGCGGCCGTAAAACGAATGCTGACGGCCACCTTGCAGCAGGAATGCGAACGCTGACAGCCACCTTGCAGCAGGAATGCTCATAAGTATTCCGTAAGTAGGAATTTATGATATTTCGTTTTTTTGAAAATGCTCATATAAAACGGGAAAAAGAGAATATATGAGCGTTTTGCAAGCGCTTTTGTGCTCATATATTTCAATTTTGATTAGAGATATGAGCAGCATGACCTCAGAAAATCAAGATATTTTTGAAAAAAGCGCTCATAAATCATTGAAATCAAAAGATTTATGAGCACTTTCCATAATTTACGTATTCCGAGCAGCTCATAGACAGCGGATTTTGAAACAAATATGAGCATTTCTGCCGCGCACAGCGTGCAGATCCCGGCCGTATGCGCGGCGTCGCAGCGTAAAGAAAACTCGCAGCACACAAATTCAGGCCGCGCGCGTCAGCGGGACCTCAGGGCTACAGCCACTCTGCCTCGAACAATTCATCGTCCGGACGCATTTGATAATAAACCTGGCTTTCTTCTCTGGAAAGCTCCCGGGCAGGAGTTTTCAGGGTCAGTTTTAAGGCCTGTCCTTCCGCATGATCTTTAAATACGAATATCATTTTCCCGTAGGGAAGAACTGTCAGCTTTCCGTTCTCTTCGGTGCAGTCCAGCAGCGCGCGGATGGCGTCCGCCGGGCAGGTATTGCATTCCGAGATGCAGCTCAGGTCATCCGAGCCGTCCAGGTACAGATCCAAAAGGTCTGCGGCATAAAGCACCGCCCGGAAACCGATGGTAATTCCGCCGCACACGTGTCCGTGATACGCAATTGCTTTGTTCCAAAGTTCGTTCTTTGTCATTTCGGGAATCCTTTCCGCCGCAGAACGCAAATACCCGCGGCAAATCTTACCGGCCGCAACTCTGGCCGCACTTTTTATCCTTTCCGCCGCAGAACGTAATACCTGCGGCAAATCTTTACCGACCGCGATTCCGGCCGTTTTAACGCAATACTAAAGGAGTACCAGTTCCAGCACCAGCACGATGGCGCAGCAGATTACCGCCACGGTAAACATGCTCACCTTTTTCCAGGCCGCAAGAATTCCGCCAACCAAAGCTGCCGCACCGGCGGCGGGCACCTGAGTTGCCTGAATAATGGCCGGGAAGGTCATCACCGACAGGGTCACGTAGGGTACGTAGAACAGGAAGGAGCGGATAAATCTGCTTTGAATCTGCCTGCGGATGAGGGTCAGGGGCAGCACGCGGATCAGGAACGTGGTGCCGGCCATAATGAAAATGTAAATCCAGTTATTGTTCATCTGCAGCCTCCTCCACCGGGAAAAACGCTGCCGCAGCAGCGGAAATCAGCACGGTCAAGATGATAATCCTCGACCCTGCGGAAAGTGCCGAAACGCCCGGGATTACACCGAAAAGCCAGCTGGCCGCAAAGCTGACAGCCACCACGCCCAGCAGAATTTTGTTTTCTTTTGCCGGGGGAATGACGATGGCAAGGAACATGCCGTAGAGAGCCACGCTCAGGGCGCTGACCAGCCGCAGGGGCAGCACGTTTCCCAGAACAATACCCAGCGCGGTACCCGCCGCCCACAAAGGAGCCGCCACCAGGTCCGCACCGTAGGTATAGACCGGATTCACCATGCCGGGCCGGGCAATGGTAATGCCGAAGATTTCGTCGGTCAGATAAAAGGCCAGGCCCACCCGGTGACCCAGAGGAAGATCCTCGGAGAGCCTCTGACTTAACGCGCAGGACATGAGTAGATACCGGGCAGAAGCCACCACCGTCATGAGCACCATTTCGATGTAAGGGCCGTGCTCCGCGATGACCGCAAAGCCGGCGTACTGTCCGGCAGAGGCCGCGGTCAGAAGGCTGGCCATAAAGCCCTGGAAAGCGGTAAGACCCGCACTGCTGGCGGAAATGCCCAGCGAAAAAGCCACCGCAAAATAGGCGGTACCGATGGGCAGACCGTCTTTCATTCCGTACAGGAAAAGTTTTTTATTTTCAGATGCATTTGAATACATACGCGTCTACGATAACTGGCTCCTCTTTTTTATTTCCAAAATCGTCTTTCCGCCGAAAAACCGTCAGGGATGAGAATATCTTTACCGGTAAAACCCGCTGCCCCAGAAACCCGCACCGTCCTGCCGGGCCTTGTCCTGCAGCTTTCGGTACACCGCCTTATATTTTTCGTTCTCTCCCACAAAATAGGCTTTGCACAGGCCTTCCGACAGCAGCTGCTCCTCCACCGAAAGATATGCGCCGCTCTGCGGGTCTTTAATATATACGTAGGCCAGGAAGCGCCCGTAAATGTCGTACAGTTCCCGGTCGGTTTCGTAATAGATTTCACTGCCTGCACCGGAAATCAATTCTTTGGTCCGGGCCGCGGCAAGCTCTCCTTCTTTACAGTTCTTGCTTGTATCCTCGCTGACCGATTCCGGTGTGTCAATGCCGATCAGCCGCAATTTTTTATTTTCCGGGAAATCCTTGCTGCGAATCAGTAAAGTGTCCCCGTCGATTACGTAAATCACGTCCGCCTTCACATAATCCCGGGGATCGGTCTTTTCCGGAACAGCAAGAAGCAGGCCCCAAACCACCAGGGCCGCCGTCAGAATCGACCAGAAGATTTTCTTTTTATTATTCGAATTCGTGAATTTCAATCCGGGAAATATCTCCGTTCAATTGCCTTCCGGACTGATGATCGCCAGAATTTTATCTGCCAGTTCCCGGGCGCTCAGGTTCGTCTCACTGCTGCAGACGACGTCCGCAAGATATTCTCCCAGGCTTCCGTCCGGCTTTTTCGGGTTATAGCCCAAAAATTCTTCCTTGTTTGACCACTTTTCCCGGGCGGCGGTCTGCAGTTCGTCAAACGCTCCGGTCAGGAAGTCGGAGCTTTCCACACAATCCGCAAAACCGGTCAGCAGCGCCGACATCCCTGCGGCATCTGCATCGCCTGTGACATATTGCCGGTATAACGGCTCCAGGGACGTCAGATTTTTCAGTTCCTTTGCCAGCGAGACTCTCTTTCCGTCAGCCTGCACGCTCGTTAAAAGATTCAGCAGCGGTCTGCCGGGAACAGCTTCCGCATGGAGAATAGTGTCGCTGTTCATAATCTTATCCATATCCAGATTCAGACCGAAATGCTCGTTGAATTCATCCAGATCCCACTCTTCGCGCAGCGTCTCCTTCATTGCATCCCCCGCTATGGTGCCGGCAGCGCAGATAGGCGCAAAAGTCAATGTAAAGACAAGAAGTCCGGCTGCAATACCGATCAAAGCGCCGGAACCATTATGCGTGCGCTCCGTTTTGCGATTGATAATCGCACCGGGAATCACCATTACTACGCAAAGGGCCAGAAAAACCGCCGGATAAAAAACCATCGACCAAATCGAGACCTGCGCACCGTCGATTACCGCGCCGAGGCTGGGACTGGCTTCCGTCAGTTCCCACAGGACAGAACCTTCCTGCAGCTGCCACAAAGGGTCTGATTCTACGTACTTTTCAGAGATTACCGGCGTCAGGAAAATCGCCAACGCACAGGACAGTAGAATAAGAGCGATCCGGACCAGCGAACGCTTCCGTCCCCGGATTGCACAGTTGATTACGGCAAATATTACAAAAAAAATCAGAGGTATCAATAAAAGAATATCCATTTTTTCCCTTTCTTCTTTTCGGAGTCTGGATTTAGTATACCTTTTTCCTGCTCAAATTTCAAAAGATAGATGATTTTTTTACTTATTCGGCCTGCCCCTCGGCTGCGTACCGCCAAAGATTTTTACACCATGCGCCGAATGCCCAGCAATTCGATTTCAGCGCTCAGCATGCCTTCCAAAGGTCGGGGCGGATTTGCCAATGAAGTGGACAGATACTTTTTGTTATCGTCCGTAAACACCGTGGCAACCACCCGGTCCGGCTGACGGTTTGCCAGCACCGCACCCAAAAAGTTGGCGCCGGAGGAAATGCCCACGCCCAGTCCCAGGCGGCGGGCCAGCATGGCCGCCATAAGCACCGCATCGTCATCGTTGATGTCAAAGACCCGGTCCAGCATGCTCCGATCTACCAGTTCCGGAATAAAGTCATCCCCAATACCCTCGATCTTATGCGGCCCCCGCGCCCTTCCTTCGGTCAGAAGCGGCAGAGCATCCGGCTCAACGGCCGTTATTTCCGCGCCGCACCGCTCCTTCAGCAGACGGCCGGCGCCCATAATCGTTCCGCCGGTTCCGATGCCGGAAACAAAATCCGTCACACCGGGAAGCTCTCTGAAAATCTCTGTCCCGGTTCCGAAATAGTGTGCCCACATATTATCCGGGTTTTCGAACTGTTTCGGCAGGTAAGCACCGATTTTCGCCGCCAGATCTTCCGCCAATTCAAAAGCCCGGGCAAAGCCTCCCTCCTCCCGGGTAACAGGATATACCTTTGCCCCGTACATTTCCATCAGGCTCCGCCGCTCGGCGCTGGCCCATGCCGGCAGAAAAATATGCACCGGATGTCCCAGCATCCCGCCGATAGCCGCCATGGAAATTCCGGTGTTACCGCTGGTCACCTCTACGATGGGCTGACCTTCGGCCAGATCTCCCCGCTCCGCCGCCTTTCGAAGCGCATATTCCACAAAACGGTCCTTAATACTTCCCGTGGGATTGTAAAACTCCAGCTTGGCAAAAATTCTTTTCTCCTCACCTTCAAATCGATAAGTAATCTCCACCATAGGTGTATTTCCGGAATAATTCATCATTTTCTCCTTTCGTCTATGGGCCGTCCAACCACCCGGCAGGAACATTCTAATAAACAAAAAAGCCATGCGCATTTCGCACATGGCAGAAAATTGCAGTTTGTGCGAAACAGGGCATAAGCTTAAGAACGCCCTGTTCCGATTTCGGATCAAGCCGTTCTCATTTCGTACAACAACAATTGAAATAGTTCACATTCTTCATATTTTGTATTGTATCCGGCCTCCTGTCCGTTGTCAAGACCGCAGCAAATCGCGGGTTATTTTCCCTCCGGCGGTTTCGCCGCTAACGCTTTAATCCCAATAAATACTGCTTTTGTTCTTCCGTAATCCGGTAGCTTTCTCGGGCCTTCTGAATGGTTTTGTTGTGCACCCAAACGTCCAGTTTGTTCTCTTCCAGGTAGGGCACGGTGCTGTCCCATTGCTTGGCAAGCGCCGTGGCAAAGAACCACGCAATCATCATATTTACATAATACTTGTCGGAACGAACTTCCGCGGCTTTCGCAAGATACTCCGGGCGAAAATCGTCATCCAAATAGTGAGACATCAGCATCTCCAGCCCAAAGCGAACAGTGTACTCTTCCGGTGACTCCATCCATTTCATCAGAATGGGCAGAAGGGCCTTTTTATTCTTTTTGAAGCACTTCGGAGACATGATATCGCAAACCGCCCAGTTGTCCACGTAGGGCAGAAAGCGTTCAACGGCGTCAATGCATTCGCCGAAATCCTTGATTTCCGAAATCAGGAGTCCGTGAAGCATATTCTCGTCATAATAGCTGTGGGGAAGCTGCGAAAGAAAATCTTTCACCAAATCCGGCTCATTTTTGCACAGCTCTTTTGCAAGCTTTCTGCACGCGGGGACCCTTACGCCGATAAATCGCTCCGGGGCAATATTGGGCGTGAGCCTGCTCTGAAAAGCCGCATACTGCAGATCCTGCAGTTCAAATAATCTGTTTTGTATGGTATTGCTCATCTTGCGTTCCTGCCTTTTTTACACCCTTTACTATAGCCGACAAAGTACGAAATGTCAAAAAAAGAACCCCTCCGTTTTGCAGGAAAACCGGGCCGTTTTCCATTGTATATGCGGCTTTCTCCCGCAATTTTTTGCTTGTGCAAAAACATCCTTCCGTTGTAAAATTAGAGCGGAATATGCATCATTCGCTGTTTTTTTTAAAACATTTCAGGGGTTATACGAAAGGAGAAGAGATGGGTAACTTAAGTTCGGTGTCCGATGCTTGGGACAGACTGCAGGAAGCGTTTGACAACGCACCCGAAGTGGGCTATGTCTGGACTATCAGCATCGATTCGGACGCTGCCATTACCGCCCTGGGACTGGGCGAGACCAAATATCATTTAAAGCTGTCCTGTTCCCATGTGGGCGAAACCATGTTCGGCGTCTGGGGCGGCGAGATGGACTTTGAAACCAAGAGCAATTTCCGCAAGCTGCAGGGCCTTATGGCCGTGATGGGACTGGGCTCCTCCATGGACCTGAACGTATGGTTTAAAAACGATCGCTTCCTGATGAACCTTCTGCCCTACTGCGCAGCCGACGAAGACGAATTCGTGGAAGACTATATTCAGCCGCTGTACGAAGCGCCGGAGGGCATGGACCCTGCTGCGGCAGCCGCCGGCAGCGCCATGGTAAGCGCCATTCAAAACGCAGCCATTTCCGGCACAGGGGTCAGCAAATCTCTGAAAAATGCGGTAGCGCCGGAAGGATTTTACCGAGGCTACTATACCAATCATACCGAGGGTGATTTAAGCCAGTCCGTAAAGCTTTTCGGCTTTGTTACGCCGGCGGTAGTCCTGAAAGGACAGGTGGAGACGGATGAAGACGGACAGAGCCTGAACGGCGGCATTCACGCCGTGGCTGGCATTCCGCCCATTATGCCGCCCCGAAAATTCAACGAGAACGTGGAGGAAGAAATCGCCACACCCTTCCCCTACACCATTAACGTTTTTGCCGACGGGTCGGTACTGTTCCGGCTCTATAATTCCTCCGGCGGGCCCATTACCGTGAATTTCTTCGGCAAGATGGACAAGATCCCGGTGGAAGAAACCATTAAGCCATAAAACGCAATTGCAGATAGGATATATTGAGAGGAAACTATTATGGGACTAAAAGATTTAGTAAAAAGCGGCGTGAACAGCGCTATTGCCAAAGGCATTGACGGCGTGGCCAAGGGCATCGGCAAAGGCATTTCCGAAGCCGTAAGCGACGCAGTAGAGAAAAAGGTGGCTCCCACAGCGGACAAGCTTGCCGGACAGGCTGCCGAAAAATTAAACGAAACCGCAGCTTCCGTGGGACAGTCTCTGAACGAAGTTAAGACCGCAGCGGATCAAGCCGCAGGATCCCTGGCAGAAGCCGCAGCGGCGGCAAACCAGGCCACCGTAACACTCACAGACGAAGCAGAAGAAACCGTATCCATGGCTCAGGCAGCAGCGGGCACTATGGCAGCGCAGGCGGCAGGCGAAACAGCTTCCATGGCCGCAGCCGCAGCAGCAAGTCAAGCACCGGCCCAGGGCAGCGGATTTGCCAGTCTGGCCAGCGCTCTTTCCGGCATTATGGGAAGCCTGGAATCCGCGGCAGCGGAAGCAGCTTCCGGCATTAAAATCTGCCCCAAGTGCGGCGAAGGCGCCCCGGCAGGCACCAAATTCTGCCCCAAGTGCGGCACTGCCCTTCCCGAAAAGACCGTAGGCGAACTCTACGTTTGTCCCAAGTGCGGGAAAAAGAATCTTCCGGGCACCAGCTACTGCGTGGAATGCGGAACTCTTCTGCCCGGCGCAGAACAGGAAGCTGCCGCACAGAAGGCCAAGGACGACGCAGTTCTGGCAAGCTGGACCGAAATTCTGCCCGACTTCCCGGTTTGGAACGGCGGCGGCAGCGAATTCGAACTTTTCGAAAACGATACCCAGAACGGTTACCCCGTTTATCTCTTCAAAGCCTCCGGCGTAGATCCGGAAACGCTGAATGCCTATACAGTACTGTTGGCAGAACAGGGCTTCGTTCAGCCCGAGGGTCGCATTTCCAGCGAATCCCTGTACAAGACAATCGACGGTGTCTGCCGGACCTTTAATATGTCCAATGCCTTCGAAGACGGGCGCATGACCATCGGCTTTTATGTAAGCGACTACGACAAGCCCAAGACACAGCCCCAAAAAGAGGAAAAGAGCGCCGCGGAATCCGTCATCGACGGCGTGGTGGCAGCCAAGAAAGTGCTGGGCAAACTCTTCGGCTAAAATAAGACGAAAGCAAGGCGCATCATTTTATAAAATATGCCTCCTTATGGGGTCCAAAGCCATGGCTCGTGCCAGGAGTAAAGCAGAACAGCCCATATCGCAGAAGATGCGCCGCGAACGGCCAGACCCAAAGCGGAGTCAGATAAAGGGCCAGAGCCCCGGAAATCAGTATAAAAACCAACCGCACCAGAGAGCGGTTCCGCCCCCGAATGATACAGTTGATAGCAGCAAAATCCCCGCATTGGAAAATGCGGGGATTTTTATTCAATCAAAAGTTTTGATAAACCCAGTCTTTCCGGATATTACTGAATTTCTTTGATAGCTGCCTGTTGGGCTATGTACTATCTGCACCAATCGGCTATTCAAAAAATAAAATATTTTTCAGTATAGCGATTCGTCGGGAGCATTTTGGCTGGCGGCTTCAGTTCATGTGGATTTCCATGCTGTTCAGAGCGGTGTTGCCGTCCCCGATCGTTATCTTCTCCCAATTTGCCGCAGTGCCGTTATAGTTAATATTATCAACTGATATCCCCTCATAAAATACATATTCATCTATCTTTTCCAGACCGGCCGGCAGCGTAAGCGATGTTATTTCAGCGGGCAGACTCATGGTTCCGATTTCCTTGACGCTCTCCGGCAGCATCACGGTATAAG
>JAZUKP010000054.1:0-12559 GCA_045643345.1 Anaerovoracaceae bacterium
CGTCCAGGTCTTCCTTGGTCAGGATGCCCTTGTCGTAGCATTCCATGGCCCAAGCCACGGTGTCACCCACGGAAATGGTGTCCACGCCGTATTCGTTGCAGTAGAAGTTGCAGCGGATGACTGCTTCCGCGTCCTTCACAAGGCACATGGAGCCGAAGGCACCCATGGTCTCGTATTCCGGACGGGAGGTGTGAATTACGCCGTCTTCGGTGGGCAGATCATACAGTGCGCCACATCCCAGCGGACAGCTGTTGCAGTGATACTTGCCTACATTGTATTTCTCCATACCCTGAGAGCTTACCGGGTATGCGTCTTCTTCGGAGTAATCCGCTGCGGAGCCTGCCCAGTTTTTGATGCCTGCATCGTTGGTCAGGACGGAGCTTACGTAGGAACCGCCGGTTCCGAAAGGTCCCATCAGTGCCGCGAAGGGGTTCTCAGGATTGATGGCTGCTGCCATTTCTCTGTTCAGCGCTACCACGGCAGCTCTGTCGGCTGCTTCATTTTTACCGGTTCCCTTTACCACAACAGCCTTCAGGAGCTTGGATCCCATAACGGCACCGCTGCCGCCTCTGCCGGCTGCTCTGTGTTCGTCGTTCATCACGCAGGCGGTCAGGTCCTTGCGTTCTCCTGCGGGAGCAATCAGCGCGGCGTCGATTTTGTCGCCGTGAACTGCCTTGAGCTTTTCTTCCGCGGCCACGGTGGTAAGACCCCAGAGATCTGCGGCGTCGCAAAGCTCTGCCTTGCCGTCTTCAATATATATGTAGACCGGTTTTTCGGAGATGCCCTTTACAAAAACTGCGTCATAGCCTGCAGCCTTCAGTCTGGCACCGAAATCTCCGCCGGAGTTGGCATCGTTCCAGCCGCCGGTTACCGGGGACTTGCTGACCACGGTGTAGCGTCCGCCGAAAAATGCGCCGGCGCCGTTGAGCGGTCCGCATACAAAACCGATGATGCTTTCCGGTCCGAAGGGATCCGCTTTTGCCGGCATATTGTCGAATAAATACTTTGCGCCCAGAGCAGGGCCGCCTACAAACATTCTTGCGGTTTTTTCATCCAGAGTCTGTACTTCAAAGCTCTTGGCACTCAGATCCGCAACCAGGATTTTACCTACATATCCGTTCATGAATACTCCTTTCCGGTCTTTTGCACAAAAAAAGACCGCACAAATTTGGCAGTCTTCTTTGCAAATACGGCAGGCGGAAAGCTTGCGCTTTCGGCCCAATGGCCCGGAATTCCCAGGAAAGGCAGCTTCGGGCTCGAAGACACTTAACTGACTTCATCATACAGGAAAACCGGACCTTCCGTCAACTATGTTATTGTAAACTTACGACCCGCAAAAACGGGCATTTTTTCGCTGCAGCAAAGGGTCGCTGCAGTTTACAGCTCTTCGAAAAGCTTTGTACCTTTCTTTAAGGTCCAGAGAGCCAGTCCGGCATCAATAAGGGCAAAAATGCCCACAAGAATCGGCAGAAAGTGCACAGTAAACGCAGTATCGAACAGCTTGTAATAGGCAAAGCCCAGCACAATGGTCAGCACCATTCCCGCAAAAATCATAATGACCACGGGAGCGCTCTGCTTTACCGGAACCGCTTCCACGGTCCAGTCCAGCTTGGGCATCTTCAGGTTCAGCGCCAGACCGGCCAGCGCTTCTGCCAGAACCGCCAGCACGGTAAAGAGCAGCAGCTGAATCCACAAGGACGCATCAAAGCCCAGCACCCAGCAGGCCACAGCGGTCATCAGCAGCGCCGGCGGCAGCGTAATCACCAGATGTGCATACAGCTTGGATGCCAGCACGTCCCGGGCGGGCAGCGGCATGCTGCGCACAATCCACAGGCTCTTGCCCTCCAGCGAAATGGAGGGGGCGGTCAGGGTGTTCATGGACGTAATGGTCAGGATGACCCCGGCAGCCGCGGCGGGAAGGATCTTCGCCACGGGTCCCAGCAGGGAGAAAGTTACCACCAGACTTCGAATATCTGCGGATTTCACCACAAGAAGTACCGCAGCGGCCAGCATAAAGACGCTGCCCAGACCTGCATTCAGCATGTAGGTGGCGCTGGAAACAAAGTGCTTCAGTTCCCGCTTTACCAGCGTCTTCTTTGCGCTGCTGGTTTTGGAAGCCGCACTGTAAACCATAGTATTTGCCGCCTCTTTGGAGATCTTCTTTCCGCTGCTGTCGCCGGTGGTGGCAATCTTAATAAAGTTGGCGGAAAGTACCTTCAGGGTAATGACGAACAGCACGGCGGCGCCTGCGGTAAAGAGCAGCAGAGACTTCAGGTCTCCGGTGCAGGCATTTCCGAAGATATAGAACACGTAAGCACTGTTTTTGATGGTCTCTCCGGTCTGGATGGCGTTAGCCGCCAGATCCTGCAGGGTTTCGCTGAGGCGGAAATAGAAGATATAGTAAGCGGTCATCAGGGTCAAGCTGATCAGCACCGTAATGACGCTTTTATTTTTCAGTTTGGCGGAAATCAGGGCCACAACCCATCCCAGCACGCAGCAGAGCACCAGAATGACCAGGCCCATCACCAGGAGCATTAAGAGGCAGGAGATCAGCGTCTTTGCCTCCACACCCTTTTTGATGAAATACACCACCATGGCCGGGCCAAGAGCGGTAAGCTCAAACACGAAGTTCAGCAGAAACACGCCCAGCATCCGCACCGTTAAGATGGTCTTCGGCGGAATCGGCATGGCCAGCAGCATTTCATTGTCCTTGGCCTTGTAGAGCATGGAATAGGTGGTGAACACGCTGCCCACCACGCTGATGACCAGGCCCACGATGCCCATGAGGGCAAAGAAGAGCCAGTCCAGTCCCAGGGGAAGCATGCTGTCCGCAAAGAGGAAGGACATGCCGCCGAAAGCAATCGCCAGACTCAGGAACAGAAACACAAACAGAAGCACAAAGCCGGCAGTGCCCATGGCCTTTTTCTTCTTGCTCTTGTTCTTTCCGCCTGCGGTAAAGGTGGACATGACCTCCCGCAGCTGTTTTTTCATTAACGCTTTGAACATGGCTTATTCCTCCAATTCCAGGAATACGCTTTCGAGGGATTCGTCGCCCTTCACTTCTTCCATGGTGCCGAAGCGGATCAGTTTTCCGCCCTTGATGATGGCCACCTTGTCGCAAAGCTTTTCCGCCACGTCCAGCACGTGGGTGGAGAAGAAGATAGCGCCGCCGTTTTCGCAGTGCCGGCGCATAATCTGCTTTAAGGCAAAGCTGGCCTTGGGGTCCAGACCCACGAAGGGTTCATCCATCAATATCAGCTTTGGATTGTGAATCAGTGCGGAAATCACCGCCAGCTTCTGCTTCATCCCGTGAGAATAGGAGGAGATGGGCTGCACCAGGGCATCGGTCAGCTCCAGCGCCTCGGAATACTCCTTCAGGCGAGCGCTGCGGTCCTCCGCGGAAATCCCGAAAATATCCGCTACAAAGTTGATATACTGGATGCCGGTCATGTAGTCGTAAAGATCCGGATTGTCGGGGATATAGGCGATTTTCCGCTTGCAGGCGATGGGATCGTCTTTCAGGCGGATGCCGTCGATATAGATTTCGCCGGCGTCGAAGGGCAGAATGCCTACCACAGCCTTCAGGGTGGTGGTTTTACCGGCACCGTTGTGACCGATAAAACCGTAAACCTCGCCGGGCTGAATGTGCAGGCTTAAGTCATCCACTGCCTTCTTTTCGCCGTAAGATTTTGTAAGATGTTCGATTTTCAGCATTGCAATACTCCCTTTTACTTTATATCCAGTTCGATGGGTTCGTCTATGGTGTCGGAAACGTACTTGCCGTTCTTTTTGCGCTGCCTGACGCATTCCGTGAGCAGGTATTCGATCTGCCCGTTCACCGAGCGGAAATCGTCCTCCGCCCAGGCGGCAAGCGCTTCATACAGTTTTGCCGACAGACGAAGCGGAACTTGTTTCTTTTCTTCAGACATAACTTGACCTCAGATAATTCTGCGGAGATTAATAGAGACTTCCGGAGTTGACGATCGGCTGGGCGTCCTTGTTGCCGCAGAGCACCACCAGCAGGTTGGAAACCATGGCAGCCTTGCGTTCTTCGTCCAGCTGCACGGTATTCTTCTCGGACAGACGCTCCAGAGCCATTTCCACCATGCCTACCGCGCCGTCTACGATCATCTTCCGGGCGTCGATAATAGCGGATGCCTGCTGTCTCTGCAGCATCACCGCTGCGATTTCCGGCGCATAAGCCAGATAGGTAATGCGGGCTTCCAGAATCTCAATGCCTGCATCGGAGACCTTCTTCTGAATTTCTTCCTTGATCCGGTTGGCTACCAGTTCGGAAGAACCCCGCAGAGAACCGTCATCCGCAATGCCGTCGCCGGTGGTATCCACGCCGGGGGCTACATCGTAAGGATAAATGCGGACGATATCGCGAAGCGCACTGTCGCACTGCAGAGAAAGATATTCCTTGTAGTTATCTACATTAAATACAGCCTTGGCGGTGTCCACCACCTTCCACATGACCGCAATACCGATTTCCACCGGGTTGCCCAGGCAGTCGTTGATCTTCTGACGGCTGTTGGAGAGGGTCATAATCTTCAGGGAAATCTTCTTGGTGGGGACTTCCGCGGAAGCACTGGCGGTCGTATTGCCCGCCGCTGCCATCAGCACCAGGTCCTTGGCATTCTTGGACTGCACATCACCGCTCTGGGCCAGTTTCGTGTCTGCTGCCGGATTGAGGGCAGAGCAGAAGGGGTTGACCCAGTAGAAGCCCGCTTCCTTTAAGGTTCCGTAGTACTTTCCGAAGAGGGTCAGCACCAGGGCTTCCTGGGGCTTGAGCACCTTCAGACCGGGATAAACGAAAAACATACCGATGCATACAACAACACCTGCCGCAATGCAGACCGGATAAAGCGGTCCTTCCGCCGCGTGAATTGCGCCGAAAACAATAGCGCCGATGGATGCAGCGTGCAGCAGAAGTCCGAAAATCAGTACGACCATGCCGCATTTATGTCCTTTTAAAACTTTTTCTGTCATAGATAAATACCTCCATACATCTTTGTGATATCATTATGATATCACTTCTATTTCGACTGTCAACCCGCAAAAACAAAAAATTGCCGAAAAAAAGCTTTTTTCGGCACAAAAAACCTTTTCTTTCTTTTCCCATACGGAAAAAGCTGTGTTATAATTGAAAAAAGAACGTTCCCCTCGGCAAAAAAAGGAGGTTTGACCATGGGCAAGTTTGTTATCAAAAACGCAAAAAACGGCGTAAAGTTTGACCTGAAAGCAACCAACGGCGAAGTTATCGCATCCTCTGAAGTTTATTCTTCTCTCGCATCCTGCAAGAAGGGCATTGCCAGCGTGGCAAAGAATGCTCCTATCGCGCCGGTTGAAGATCAGACCGTAGAAGGCTACACCGTAGAAAAGAACCCGAAGTTCGAAGTTTATGCGGACAAGAAGGGTGAATTCCGCTTCCGCCTGAAGGCAAGAAACGGACAGATCATTGCCACATCCGAAGGATACAAGACAATGAAGAACTGCCAGAACGGCATTGCTTCCGTAAAAAAGAATGCGGTTGACGCGCCGGTAGTAAAGGCAGAATAATCCGAAAATACACACAAAAAAGCATTTGCCCCGTGCAGATGCTTTTTTATTGCGCGGAAGCTGGATTATTGCCGGAATTGTGTTATAATTTTCTCATATGTTATTTTGAACCTATGCAGGTTGTATTTTCCCTGCTGCCTGCGGCGGAAAACGATAAAGAAACAAAACCGAAAGCACAGCTTTCGGGAAAGGAGAACCTATGACAAACACAGAACTGATGCAGTACCGGACCAAATTGTTCCGCGACGCTGCAGCTTTCCGGAAACCCGACAGAATCCCCCATCTTTCCTTCTTTGTCACCTGGAAAGTGCTGGACGGCGGCTACACCCTGACCGAGGGTCTGCGCAATTACGACGTCATGACCAAATGTATCCTGGAACATCAGGAGAAATATAACTTCGACGCCATCTTCGAACTGGGCGTGCGCAATATCATCCGCCTGGTCGACCATCTGGGCGGCGGCACCTATATTGTCACCGACGAAGCCATCGAATACAAAGACAACGCTCTGGTAAATCTGGACGAACTGGATGCCTACATTGCCAACCCCACCAAGTTCATCTGGGAAGAAGGCATGAAGAAGAAGTACCCCAAGTGGGCGGACGGCAGCATCGAAGCCGCCGACATTCAGAAAACCTTCGACGAGCAGAAAGCTTTTATGATGTACTATCAGGGCGTATTAAAGATGCTCCCTGCCGAGTACGGCATTCCCACCTTTACCGCGGCAAGCGTGCCCTGCTACCCGGGCATTGACTTCCTGTTCAATTCCATTCTTGGCATCAAGAACCTTTCTCTTGCCATGCGCAGAATGCCGGAAAAGGTAGATGCGGCAGTAGAAGCGTCCAACACCCTCTTCCAGAAGGCAGGTCTGGCAGCGCTGGTCCAGAGACAGGGCCCGGATCCCAATGCCTGCTACGACTACGACATTGCCCTGCTGGTACACACCATCTTAAACCGCAAGCAGTTTGACCGCTGGCTGTGGCCGGATCTGAAGCCCCAGCTGGACCTCTTAAACGAAAAAGACATGACCGTGCGCCTCTTTATGGAAGGCAGCAGCAAGCCCTTCTGGGATTACCTGCAGGACTACAAAAAGGGTATCATTACCATGCATCCGGAAGCGGACGACGTTTTCGAAATGCGCAAGGCTCTGCCGAACTGCGCCATCCTGGGCGGTATGCCGGTAGAACTTCTGGGCAGAGGAACCCCGGAGCAGTGCGTAGAAAAGACCAGGGCACTGGTGGACGGACTGGGCGGACTGGACGGCGGATTCATCCTCTCTCAGGATAAGATGGTCACCTACCGTCAAGACGCAACACCGGAAAATGTGAAGGCCGTTTCGGACTTTATTCTGAACTACAGAGGATAGGAGGCGCATTATGGCAGACAATATCATTACAAAATTCCCGGAAGGGTTGGATTATCTCAATGAACAGCTGGACGTGATGGGCATTCCCAACACCGAACAGACCGCTCCCATGAGAAAACAGATGATTCAGAGTATTATTCTTACTCTGGCAAGACAGTAGTCCGCCGGAGTCACAGGAGTTAAATGAATGGCAGACAACAAAAACAATACTGAAAAAGAAAAGAAAGGCACCAAATTCTCGGTAGGACTGGGCCTGTTGGATTATCTCAATCCGATCGCATATTCTACCACAAGCATCATCATCCTGACCCACGTGAAGGACATTTTCCCGAAGCCCTCCTTCCTGATTTACCTGGCAGGCGTCGTGCTCTCCATGATTTTCGGATTCACGATTCCCACGGTAAAGGTTCTGGTGGGCCTGGGAAAATTCGAATTTAAAATGCCGGTCAACTTCGTATTCTACGTAAACTTCGGAATACTGATCTCCGGCACGGTACTTCTGTACAACTTCATGCATATGAAACCGATTGCACTGATCGTGATGCTGGCGGCAATTGTGCTCTTCCTCGCCTTTATTTACGCAAAAACGAAGAAGTTCAATTCCGTGGCAGTGCTCACCGGCTCCGCAGGATACATTCTGATCTACATTTCCCTGATTGCCGCATCTCTGGCCAAGGGAATGATTGCACCGGTGGTGCTCTACGCAGTTGCCATCTGTCTGATGATTCTGCTGGTTTGCATCGGCTGCTTCTCCAACCTGTACAACGCAAGAGTACACTGGGTCATCGAAGCATCCAACGCCACCTGCCAGACCTGCGTGGTCATTGCCACATTCCTGCTCTTCTGCAGATAAGGGCAACCACAAAACAAGAGAACGACAAAGACCCCCTGTACGAAATTGTACAGAGGGTCTTTCTCTTTTATTCATTTCTTTTGTTCTCTATCCCACCATGCCCCAAAGCAATAATATGATTTGAAAACCAATGTCGTTTATGCTGCCGAAAACAGATTCCACCGTCATTGCATCTTCCGACAAAGCTTCCAGTCCGAAGAGTAAAAGGAGCAAACCCACAAAGAACAAGATGCACAGGCCATGCATTTTCGTTTTTAAAATCTCCAGCCATCGGGTTCTCTCCGGGCATTTCTCCCGGATTGTGATTCCGATCCCCCGCCCCGCAAGAATGGTACCTAAACTGAATATGAGAACGAAAAAGGTAGCTACGCCGGATGGAACGCTCGCGGAAAACCGATGGAACACCGCAAATGCAATTATCTGCAGCAATACCCCGAAGAAGAAAATCTTTGCGCCTTCTTTCCGCGAATCTTTGCGTTCGCGCTCCTGTTTTACGGTATCTACACCGAGAATGTATTCCACGGACGTGTCCAGTGCCTCTGCGATGTTTTCCAGAATTGAAATATCCGGGAAGTTTTTTCCCATTTCCCAACGGCTTACAGCCTTATTGCTGACATGAATTTTTTCAGCCAGCTCCGCCTGGGTCATTCCCCGGGCGATGCGAAGTTCTTTAATTTTGTTTCCGGTATACGACGGGTTCATTTTCTTATACTCTTGTTTTTGGGTTCCATACTTTTGCATTACTACTTTACTATATTTTTCCCGAATTACCTATCTATAAAAAATAGAATGCAAAAATTGCGTTGATTTTTTGAGGATGACCTTTGCAAAAGAGAAAACCGCCCGGCTTTGGCCGGACGGTTTTTGATTTTTCGCCGTTTATTTAATTTTTTTAAAATTCCCGTAGGTACTGCTGACCGAAGAAATCACCGCAAAACTGCCGGGATACTTCCGGATGATTCTCTCGAAATCCGCCACCTGATGTTTGTTGATGACGCAGATCAAAAGATCCCGCTCGGAATGAGAATACATATTTTTCCATTTATTCCTGCAATGCCAGCATTTCCGCCCAGTACCAGCCCGGAGAAGGAACGGTGGCATCGTCCACATAAACAAAGAACATCCGATTATTGAACACATCCGTCCGCACGTTTCCGTTGGTCAGATAAACCACTTTTTCGAAATACACGTCCGCAGAGAAAAGCTTATCGTTATACTTGATATAGTTCCCCGCCTTCTCGTTCTTCATTTCAATTTTGTTGTGATCGCTGACAAAGCGGATGTCCTCGGACTTGGCCCATTTTTCTGCCTTGGAGTACAGGTCGGTGTTCGGCATAATGCGGCATTTTTCCCAAACAGTGTAAAGACCGTGCCAGTAGCCGCCCACGTCGTCGGTCATGAACTTGGACCAGGTCCAGCCCATGTCCAGAATGTCGCCCAGTTCTGCAGCTATGGCGTCCGCCTCTTCTCCGCCGGCAAAGGATGCTGCGGCGTACCACACATTGCCCACTTTGGAAAGCGCCACCGCTTCGCCCTTGTTGTTTTCCACGGTAACCACCGGTTCAAAGCACAGATCCTTTAAGGTGACCTTCTTTCCCTTGGGTACGTCGGGGAAGAACAGCATGTTTTCAAACTCCGGCAGAACCGCATCCTCCGCATTGGGGAAGCTTTTAACCTCCACGCCGTCCACCTTCAGAACGAAGTCTGCAGGCATAACCAGCGTGTAATCAAATTTGCCGTTCTCGTTGAATTTTATGGAATCATCTTTATTTTCCGGATTCCGCAGCACAACGCTGTCGAAACCCCATTTGGAAATATTCAGAATGCCCAGCTTATTCTTGCTCTCGCCCTTTTTGATCCGGACACTGGCAAAGGGCTTGCCGTCCACCGTTACGCTGTAGGTAGGAGCATCCGCGTCATAGTTATGCAGATCCAGCGAAGTCTCCAGATCGGAGAAAGCTACCGTGTTGTAGAAATCCGCGGAACGCTTTGCCGGATCGCCGTAAATGGCGTTATCGCTGTTCTCGCCGAAGCAGTTTTCCTGCAGGAACTGACCCAGCGCCTTATCGCTCTTTCCGGCGTGCTTGAACAGATTTACCACGTAATTGTTCGGCTGGCTCTTTTCGTATTCGATCATAACGCCCCGGACGTAGACAAACACTGCTGCCAGAGCAAATACCAGCAGCAGAAGAAACGTGCGGTAAAAACGCCAGAAGGCACTGCCCTTCTTTTTTGTTCTTTCTCTTGCCATTACTGCGCACCTCCCATAATTACAAAGGATGTGGGAAGTCTCCAGGAGGAGTGCGCATAATACAGCGTAACGCTGTTGCGCAGCCACTTTCCGTCATAGTACATGCAGGAAGAGCTTCCGCCGTCCAGATTGGCAGCGTTCACTGCTCCGTATTTCAGCATGATGCTGATCAGGTCCGAGGCCGTTGCCCCCAGATGACCCGCAGAGCCTCTGCCGTCGGTAACCAGCAGCAGAATCGCGCCGTCCGCCCGCTGCCCGATGGCGGTTCTGGGGTTTGCACCCGAACCGGCTCCGTTCAGTTCACGGGCTTCGCCGTTTATTACCAGCGGGACAAAGTGATTGTTGGAATCCTTCTTTTCATCCTGGAATGCCACCGCATCCCGGATACCCTGCTCTTGTACGTATTTCTCAAAATCCTTCTTGTTCCAGCCGGAAAGGCTTTCAATACGAAGAATGTTTTTATTGTCCAGACCGATCATGTACAGACCCTTCCAGCCGGAGGGGTTATTCTCCAGGATCTTTCCGTCGGCTACACAAACGCCGTAGGGCTTTCCGCCCTTGTTCATGTCTGCCGCGTAAAGACCGCCGTTCACGGCGCCTATGGCTTTCGCATCCTTTACCAGTTCGTCCAGGTTCTTTCCGTAGGTACCCCACCCGTTATCAAAAGAGGTGGACACCTTTACCTTGGAGGGATCCTTTACAATCAACATCGTAGCAGAGTAACTGCTTCCGTTGATCTGCACCACCTCCACGCCGTTTTTGTCGAAATTTCCTTTCACTTCGTCGGAATCCACATCAATCAAACCGATGTCGATGTCTTCTTCCATTTCCTTTAAGGATGTTCTCTCAATTATTTCGTTGATCTCATCCGAAGAAAGGAACACGGAGGCCAGGAATTTCAGGTTTCCGGATTCCAGAACGGTGGTTACAAAGGTATCTCTGGCCGCTTCGGAGGGTCCCTTGATAATGGTGGCCAGCGTTACCGTCAAAGCCAGCGCAATACCGAGAACCAGGGTGAAGATTACCAGAAGAAATCTGGCAATTACCATCCCGAAGGTCAGTTTTTTCTTTTTTGCTGTTCTTGTTGCTTCCATAAGTCTCTAATCTCAGAAATTTGTAATAAAGAATAATAGAATAGCCCAGGTGAACACGGACATAAATTTACCGTTTTCATCCCGGCACTTTTTCACCAGCTCTTTTGCTTCCGACACGGTATACAGACTGTAGCCGTCGAAGCACTCGGTGCTCTCCGAAAAAGCGTCGGTGGCGCAGCTCAGGTCGGGCAGGTCCACCACGGCGCATACGATGCCGTTGCTTTCGTCCGTCATGCCCGGAGAACTGAAGAACAGGTCGCTGACCACATATACGGTGTCGCTGTCCTTTACTTCAATGCCGGTTTCTTCCCGGATCTCCCGCTTTGCCGCGGCAATCAGGGGACTGCCGGTTTCCTTGTCCGCCGAATCGATGAGTCCTGCCGGAGGGCTTAAAAGAAATTGCCCCGTAGGGTAGCGGAACTCGTGCTCCATATAGATGCGGGGTTCCTCCCCCGGGGTCCGAATAACAAGGGCGATGGTCACGGCATCCGCGACCATCTCCTTATAATCTTCTTCTTTTTTCAGTACGGTCAGGTCTTCCTTTTCCCGGCGGCTGGCTTGCAGATAGAAGGCACCGTTGTTCCAGTGCATACCGTACAGTTTTAAGTATTTGTTGTGGTATAAGGTTTCGATTTTATCTTCCGAAATCTCCGGATTTTTCATATAAAATCAGCTCTTTTCCTTAAATATTTATTCTGCCTGCGGTACACAGAAGTCGCAGGGGTCGTTGCGGTTTGCCTGGAAAGCTTCATCGACGGT
Organism: Anaerovoracaceae bacterium; assembly: GCA_045643345.1. Taxonomy (GTDB): domain Bacteria; phylum Bacillota; class Clostridia; order Peptostreptococcales; family Anaerovoracaceae; genus RUG13409. The sequence goes on from JAZUKP010000054.1 coordinate 11,886, forward strand.
ACCGTGAAATTTATTCTCCTCACTCGTTCTGGACAGAGCCTGGCATTCCGGATCAATGTGATAAGACTTGCCGAAACGGGTCCAGTAAACGCCTTCGGTGCCGTAGGCCTGCTGCGCCTTTACCAGATCTTCTTCGGAAGCCGGGTTAAAGTCGATGGAGAATACGCTGCAAAGTGCCAGCGCAACGACTGCAACGATGGTCAGGATCTTCTTGCTCTTGGGATCCAGATCCTTATCCTTCAGCAGCACCAGGATGAGGGGGAAGAAGGCCAGAATGCTGACGATCAGACCCATCTGATTCTGCAGGAAGAACTTTACCTTGTCGGCCTTCTTTGCCGGGTCGATGTCATTGCCCTTCTTCCAGAACTGGGAACCGATGATGACCATGATCAGGTCAACAACAATCAGTCCAATCAGCCAAGTCATCTGGTTTTCCGGTGCTACGTACATGAAACCCTTCAGGATCATGATGGCAAATACTTCTGCTGTAATTCCGAGAAGCCAGAAAATAATGGCGGCAATTCTCTTGCCTGCGGCGCCCTTTTTGCGCTCTTCCTTGGTGGAAGCTTTTACTTCGCTGTCAACCTTGGTGATTTTCTTGGTGGTGGTTTTCTTTTCTTCAGCCATTGTTTTTCTCCTTATGAATTAGTCGACCTTTGTGATCTTCTTGTTGG
>JAZUKP010000055.1:0-3687 GCA_045643345.1 Anaerovoracaceae bacterium
CTTTCTTGGATCCCCAGAATGTCTTCCTGATCTACGAAGGACATTTCCAGGTCGATCTGGGTGAATTCCGGCTGACGGTCCGCACGCAGGCCTTCGTCGCGGTAGCATTTTGCGATCTGCATGTAGCGGTCTACGCCGCCGATCATCAGCAGCTGCTTGAACTGCTGGGGAGACTGGGGCAGCGCGTAGAACTTTCCGGGATTGACGCGGCTGGGTACCAGATAGTCTCTGGCGCCTTCCGGGGTGGGCTTTGCCAGTACCGGAGTTTCAATTTCGGTAAATCCTTCTTCGTAGTAGAAGTTGCGGATGACGTGATACATCTTGCTGCGGAATGCCAGGGTATTCTGCATGATGGGCTTTCTTAAGTCCAGATATCTGTATTTCAGGCGCAGTTCACCGGAAACGTTGTCGTCGTCTTTAATATAAATGGGCGGAGTTTCGGATTCGCTGTACACGGACAGTTCCTTGGCCAGAATTTCGATGTCGCCGGTGGGAAGATCCGGGTTCTTGGAGGATCTTTCTCTGACGATGCCCGTAATGCCTACGGAATATTCGCTGCGGAGCTTTTCTGCCTTTTCCAGCATTTCTTTGGTGCAGTTTTCATCGAAAACAACCTGCACGATGCCGCTCTTGTCGCGGATATCCGCAAAAATCAGGCTGCCCAGGCTTCTCTGCTTCTGGACCCAGCCGTTGACGGTCACTTCCTGACCGATGTGTTCTGCGCGGAACGTACCGCACATTGCCGTTCTCTTTAATAATTTATCCATACTATTCACCTTTTATTGCTTCCGCTAATTTATCAAATGAAATTTCTTCCTGTGCGGAGGCCTTCATATTGCGCAGCGTTACGGCATTCTTTGCAATTTCGTCATCGCCGATGACCGCACAGTAGTCTGCGTTCAGCCGGTCTGCATATTTCAGCTGGGCTTTCAGACCTCTTTCACAAACATCTATTATAACATTAAATCCCTTGCTGCGCAGTTCATTTGCCAAAACAATTCCCTTAAGTTTTGCCGCATCGCCCATGGCTGCAATGAACAGATCGCACTTGCTTGGCTCCGGAATTTCAATACCCTCTTCTTCCATGAGAAGCAGCAGTCTTTCGATGCCCAGACCGAAGCCTACCGCCGGCGTTTCCGGTCCGCCCAGCTGACTGACCAGGTTGTCGTATCTTCCGCCGCCGCACACCGTTCCCTGGGACCCCAGGCTGGTGGTAACGAACTCGAAAGCGGTCTTGGTGTAGTAATCCAGTCCCCGGACGATGCCCGGGTCTACTGCGTAAGGAATGCCCAGCGCCTTCAGCTGGGTCTGCAGTTCTTCGAAATCGCTGCGGCAGCCGTCACAGAGGTAATCCAGAATGGACGGTGCCCCCACGCCGATTTCCTTGCATTCCGGATTTTTGCAGTCCAGAATACGCATGGGATTCTTTTCGAATCTTTCCTTGCAGGTACCGCAGAGACGGTCGTAATTTGGACGCAGGAAATCCTGCAGCGCCTTGCGGTATTCCGCCCGGCAGGTGGGACAACCGATGGAGTTGATGCGCAGCTCCAGATCTTTAATGCCCAGATCCGTCAGGAAACTGTAGGCAAAATTGATAACTTCCGTATCCGCCAGCATCTTGCCGGAACCGAAAAGCTCAATGCCGAACTGGTGGAATTCTCTCTGTCTGCCCTTCTGCATCTTCTCGTAGCGGTAGCAGGGCGTAATGTAATAGTATTTCGCCGGCAGCGTATCCGCGTAGAGCTTGTTTTCAATGAAGGAACGAACGGCGGATGCGGTGCCTTCCGGCTTCAGGGAAAGGCTTCGGTCCGCAATTTCGAAGGTATACATTTCTTTGTTGACCACGTCCGTGGTGTCGCCGATGCCCCGCTTGAACAGTTCGGTGTGCTCGATCAGCGGCGTGCGGATTTCGGAAAAGCCGAAGCGCTTTGCCATGGTACGGAATTTTTCTTCTACATACTGCCATTTGTAGCTTTCTTTCGGCAGAATATCTTTTGTGCCTTTTACGATGTTTATCATAAGATCCCCTCTTCCTTTCTGCGGATCATTTCGTCTATTCGTTCGATATAAACCTGATAGTTGCTTACGTTGGGAATGCGTTCCAGACGGTTTTCTTCTTTGTAGTACATCTTGGAAATTCCGCCGGCGCCCAGGGCGATAATGCTCTGATTTTCCTCCATAATGCGGATATTGTACAGGCTGGCCGTACCTTCTTTGCAGTATCCCACATTTTCGAAATTGCCGGTCATGTGTTTCTGCCGGTACAGATAATAGGGCTTGTAACCGTTCTCTGCCAGGGCAGAAGCGCCGAAATCCAGCATTTTACGCACGATTTCACCCTGTCGGTAGTTGTAGTCCTTGTCGTTTTCGATCAGCCTGCTGGCCTTTTTCACAGCCAGGGTATGCACCGTAATATTCTCCGGCTGCAGGGCCATGACCTGTTTTAATGTTTCTTCGAAATCCTCCGGCTGTTCTTCCGGAAGACCCGTAATCAAATCCATGTTGATGATAAAGTTCCCGACGCTGCGAGCCAGTTGAAAGCTTTCCACAATTTCTTCCGGGGTATGAGACCGGCCGATCAGGTCCAGGGTATGCTGCTTCATGGTCTGAGGATTGATGGAAATGCGGTTGCCCTTATGCTTTAAAATGGACCGGAGCTTTGCCTCGTTGATGGTGTCCGGCCGACCGCATTCCACGGTAAACTCCGCGGTTTTGTCGGTGATAAAGGCCTCTTCCGTCCAGGAAAGCAGCCGCTCGAAATCCTCGTCGCAAAGAGACGTGGGGGTGCCGCCGCCGATGTAGACGGATTCCGCAAAAAGCCCCTTTTTCTTCAGAATCTCCGATACGGCCCGGATTTCCTTTTCCAGGGCTTCCAGATACGCCTTGGCTGCTTTGTCCGTTATTTTATTGGACGTAAAGGAGCAGTACACGCAGCGGGTGGGACAGAACGGAATGCCGATGTAAAGACCGATGGCTTTGGGGCTTTCATTGCCCAGAGCGTCCTGCTGCACGTCGTAGGTATTTCGCAGCAGTGCAATCTTCTTTTCGGACAGGCAGTATTCTTCCGAAAGGATGCGCTCCGCCTCTTCCCGGCCGAATTTGCCGGAAAGCTCGGAGTAAAGCTTCTTGGGACGTACACCCACCAGAATGCCCCAGTCCTGGGTCTTTCCCGTCTTTTCGGAGAGAAAATCGTAGAGGACCCTGCCTCTTACGAATTTCGAATCCGAATCCGGAATAATCACGTCAAATTCTTTATTTTCATCGTCCGGAAGACACAGCTCGAATTCATCCGCCCGGATAAATTCCTTGGCCAACTCTCCCAGATCGTATTTTGCTTTTTCTGTAGGAGCACAAATTCTATACAAAGGGATTGCACCTCTTTTCAAATCCTATGGTAGTTTCGTTTCCGTGTCCCGGGAACCCTTCCGTATCCTCCGGAAGCACAAAGAGCTTTTCCCGGATGGAAGCAATCAGCTTTTCCGCGTTCCCGCCGGGAAAGTCCGTTCTTCCCACGGAATCGAAAAACAGGGTATCGCCGGAGAACAACAGGTCTTCGCAGAGAATGCACATGCCGCCCGGGGTATGTCCCGGTGTTTCAATAAAGCGGAACTGCATGCCGGCAAAGTCCAGAACGTCACCGTCCGAAACTTCCCGGTCAGCCCGGATGCCCCCCTTTCCCATGCTTTT
>JAZUKP010000056.1:0-3005 GCA_045643345.1 Anaerovoracaceae bacterium
AGATTGAATAAGATTTTAAAGCAGGCAGTCGTGTGTAATACGGCTGCCTGTTTTTGATATTGTCATTCTTTGTATGGTTACTTCACTTCCGTGGCTTCTGCCAGCACGTTGTCCGGGTGACGGTCCGCAAAGAAATTTAAAGTGAACTGGTTGGCCAGAATCAGTACCGGCCGCACGAAGCGGCCGAATACCAGAGAAGACCGGGAATCGGTGCATCTCTTCAGCTTGTCCAGGTCGATTTCGTTGGTCTTGCCGCCGTCGGTGGAAACCACCCACTTGGCCAGCTGGAAGTCCAGGCTGTCCATGCGCACGGGGGCGTTGTATTCGTTCTCCAGGCGGTAGGTAAATACCTCGAACTGCAGCTGTCCCACGGCTCCGATGACCACTTCGTTGTATTCGTTGTGGTAAACCTGCACGGCGCCTTCCTGGGCCAGCTGGGCAACTCCTTTCTGGAACTGCTTGGTCTTCATGGAGTCTTTGGCGGATACCCGGGCGAAGAGTTCCGGCGGGAAGGTGGGCAGCGGTTCAAAGAAAATGGGTTCTTTGGTGGTGCACAGAGTGTCGCCGATCTGGAAGTTGCCCGTGTCGTAAATGCCGATCACGTCGCCGGTTATGGCGCTTTCCACGTTCTCCCGCTCGTTGGCCATGAGCTGGGTGGATTGGGCCAGTTTGATGGGCTTGCCGGTGCGGGAAAGGGTCACGGTCATGCCCTTGGTAAACTCGCCGGAGCATACCCGCAAAAAGGCCAGGCGGTCCCGGTGGGCCGGGTTCATGTTGGCCTGGATCTTAAAGATAAAGCCGGAGAACTTGTCGGAAAGGGGGTCTACCTCGCTGCCGTCTTCCAGCTTCCGGGGACCGGGGGCCGGGGACATTTCCAGGAAGTTCTCCAGGAAGGTGGTTACCCCGAAGTCTGCCAGAGCGCTGCCGAAGAATACTGGAGTCAGTTCGCCTGCGGCAATCAGTTCCGGATCCACCGGGTAGCCGGCGCCTTCCAGAAGCTCCAGCTGCTCCCGCAGGGCGGCCAGGTTGAACTGGGTGATGACGTCTTCCAGTTCGGGGCTGTTGACGCCTTCCGGTCCCAGCTTAAGGATCTGTTTTTCTTTGTACAGATGTACTTCGTTCTTTAAAATGTCGTAGACGCCCTGGAAGTTCAGACCGGAGCCGATGGGCCAGGTGACCGCGCAGGCGGGCATGCCCAGAATATCTTCCAGCTCGGAGAGAAGCTCCAGCGGGTCCTTTGCTTCCCGGTCCAGCTTGTTCATGAAGGTGAATACCGGAATTTCCCGCATTTTGCAGACCGCAAAGAGCTTGCGGGTCTGGGTTTCGATACCCTTGGCGGCGTCGATGACCATTACTGCGCTGTCCACGGAGGTCAGGATGCGGTAGGTGTCTTCTCCGAAGTCGTTGTGGCCTGGGGTATCCATAATGCTGATGACTTTGCCGTTGTATTCAAACTGCATGACGGAGCTGGTGACCGAAATGCCTCTCTGTTTTTCGATTTCCATCCAGTCGGAGGTGGCGAACTTGGCGTTCTTTCTTGCCTTGACGGTTCCGGCTTCCCGGATGGCGCCGCCGTGGAGCAGCAGTTTTTCCGTCAGGGTGGTTTTTCCTGCGTCCGGGTGGGAGATGATGCCGAAGATGCGGCGCTTTTCTATCTGTTGTGCAAATTCCTGTTTGTTCATCTATATGTACCTTTTTCAAAGAAAATGTGCTGTGGTTGATTTGTTTTGTTCGTTTTGCTACATATTTCGTGTACCTCGTGCCTATTAACCGAGATATTATATCATATCGAAATCTCTTGTAAAACCACTATATATAGCGTAAAATTGTTTCACAGTTGATATTTCTTGTGTTTGATAAGGCAGGTAGCAGTTATGAAGTGTCCCTTTTGCGAAACACCCGATACCAAAGTGATAGATTCCAGACCGACAGAGGACGGTTTTGCCATCCGGCGGCGGAGAGAATGCGGCGCCTGCGGAAAGCGCTTTACCACCTACGAAAAGCTGGAGGAAATGCTCTTTATGGTGGTCAAGCACGACGGACGGAGAGAATCCTTCGACCGGAACAAGGTTCTGAACGGTATTATCCGGGCCTGTGAAAAGCGTCCCGTTTCCATGGCGCAGATGGAGGCCATTGTGGACGAGGTGGAAAAGAAACTGAACAATTCCATGGAAAAAGAGGTTTCTTCCACATTTATCGGAGAAATCGTCATGGATAAACTGAAGGATCTGGACGAGGTTGCTTACGTGCGCTTTGCTTCCGTCTACAGAGATTTTAAGGATGTAAGTACTTTCGTTGCGGAAGTGGAAAAGCTTCTGGGCGCGGGAGATAAAAAAAAGAAAGGCTGACCTATGTATCAAAAAATCCGAATTGCCATTGACGGTCCTGCCGGTGCGGGAAAAAGTACCATGGCAAAGATTCTGGCAGAAAAACTGAACATTGATTATATCGATACCGGCGCCATGTACCGGGCCATTGCCTTAAAGGTTTGCCGTACGGGCACGGATTATACGGACCCCGCGGCACTGGAGCAGATGCTTGCCGCAGCAAAGGTGGACTATATCGGCGGCAAAGTGTATCTGGACGGCGAGGACGTAAGCGGTCAGATCCGCACGCCGGAGATTTCCGCCATGGCGTCCAAAACTTCCGCCATTCCGGCAGTGCGGGATAAGCTCAGCGAGACCCAGTCTGCCATGGCCCGGGAGCGCAGTCTTCTGATGGACGGCCGTGATATCGGTACCATAATTATTCCGGACGCGGAGTTTAAATTTTACCTGAACGCAGGTTCCCGGGTGCGGGCTCTGCGCAGAGCCAGGGAAATGCAGGCCAAGGGTCTGGAATGTGACGTCGACCAGGTGGAGCAGGAAATCATTGCCCGGGATGAAATGGATATGAACCGGGACTATCATCCTTTAAAAAAGGCGGAAGATGCCATAGAAATCGACACTTCTTATCTTTCTGTGGAGGAAGTAGTGGAGAAAATGATGGAGTATATCAATGAATAG
>JAZUKP010000057.1:0-2808 GCA_045643345.1 Anaerovoracaceae bacterium
CCTGCGGGTGGTGGATGTGATCGAAAAAAGCGCCCGGGGCAATCAGCTGAATCTGACGGCAGAAGTCCGGGACGGGATTCTGCATCATTCCGGGCCAACGGAGCCATACACGCTGGAAGGAAAAATCGTGCGCCTTTCCGACCGCATTGCCTACATCAATCACGATATCGATGACGCGGTGCGGGCAGGGGTCATCCGCACGGAGGATATTCCCCCGGAATGCCTTGCGCTTTTCGGTTACAACCATTCCGACCGTATCAATTCTCTGGTGCTGGATGTGGTACGAAATTCCGACGGAATCGATGATATCCGGCAATCCGAAATCTGCGGAATCCAGATGAACCGCCTTCGCGACTGGATGTTCGAGCATGTATATAAGAATCCGGAGGTGAAAAAGAATGCGGAACTGGACAAAGTTCAGACTCTGATTTTTTCGCTCTACGACTTTTATGTAAAATTCCCGGAAAAGCTGCCCGAAGAATACCAGAAGCTTCTGGACCGTTGGGGCAGAAACGAGGTGGCAAAGGATTATCTGGCAGGCATGACGGACCGGTACGCGCTTTATACCTATAACGCTTTATTCGTACCCGCCGGCTGGAATTAAAAAAAACTGATACACGAAAGGAAATACAGATGCTGAACGAATCTGTGTGCAGAACCTATAAACAATTATTATCCGAGGAACTGATAGAGGCGACCGGATGTACAGAGCCCCTGGCCCTGGCTCTGGCCGGTGCAAACGTCAGAAAAATTTCCGGAATCATTCCGGACCGCATCGAAGTATATTGCTCCGGCAATATGATCAAAAACGTAAAAAGCGTAACCGTTCCCAATTCCGGCGGACTCCGCGGCATCGAGTGCGCCGTACTCCTGGGCATGATCGGCGGAAATGCAGAAGATGCGCTGCAGGTGATCAGCGGAATTACAGAAACCCATCGCAAGACCTTAACCGAGGAACTGGCAAAAAACAAAGTAAAAATATATCTTGCGGAAAATGTTCCGAACCTGTATATCCGAATTTTTGCGGTATTCGGCGCGGAAAACTGCGAGCTTGAACTGCAGGGAAGTCATACCAATGTCAGCCGCATCGCAAAAAACGGAATCGAGCTGTTCAATAATCATTCCGAAAACAAGGAAAACCTGCCCGGCGCAGACAAAAGTCTGCTGAATCTCCGGGACATTCTGGAATATGCACAGACCGCGGATATTTCCGCCTTTTACGAACCGATTAAACGCCAGATCCGGGACAATACCGCCATCGCGGAAGAAGGGCTTCGGAACAACTACGGTGCCTGCGTGGGAAAGACCATTCTGGAAAGCGGACAGGATGTATACTCCCGGGCAAAAGCAAAGGCTGCCGCAGGCAGCGACGCCCGGATGAACGGCTGCGCAAAAGCTGTGGTCATCAATTCCGGCAGCGGAAACCAGGGCATGACCGTAAGCCTTCCGGTCATCGAATTTGCCCTGGATTTGGGTGTTTCGGAAGAAATCCTGCTTCGCGCGCTTGTACTTGCCAATTTGATTTCCATGCATCAGAAGAAATATATCGGGCCTTTAAGCGCATACTGCGGAGCATCTTCCGCAGCAGCGGCGGCCGCCTGCGCTATTGCCTGGATGAAGGGTGGCGATTATCAGATTATCTGCGACACCTTATCCACCACCATTACCACCATCGGCGGCATGGTATGCGACGGTGCCAAAAGCAGCTGCGCCGGAAAAATCGCAGTTGCTCTCGATTGCAGTCTTCGCGCCATGGACATGGCTTTTCTGGGAAGAAAATATCTTCCGGGAGAAGGTCTGGTAAAAACAGATGCGGAGGCCACCGTGGAGGCAGTCGGCCGCATGGCAGGAGAAGGCATGCAGTCTACGGATGTTAAAATTCTCCACCTTATGCTGGAAGACTGACCCTTGTCAAGTAGTTTCTGCAATTTATTCAATAAATTTATAAAATAAATAAAGGAAACCCGGTCATAACGAAGAATAGAACTTTGGGAAAAGGAGTATTTATGCCGGGTAATTCATATTCCAACGCAGTAGAAGAAATCAAATCAAGGTGTAATATCGTTGACGTCATCGGTTCTTTGGTACCGCTGAAGCACGCAGGCGACAGTTATAAAGCCTGTTGTCCTTTTCATAACGAAAAAACACCTTCTTTTGTTGTTTCTGAAAAAAAACAGTATTATCATTGTTTCGGCTGCGGAGAATCCGGCGATGCCTTTACCTTCCTGCAGAAGTATTATCACATAAGTTTTTCCGAGGCACTGGAAAAACTTGCAGTGCAGTACGGTGTGGTCATCGAAAAAGAAGAAACCGTTACTTCCAAAAAACGGGACGAACTTTTCGAAGCAAACCGTCTGGCTGCCAAATTCTTTTACAGCAATCTTCAGAACACAAAAAGCGAAGGCTACCACTATATTACCAATCGGGGGATTCTTCCGGAAACAATCCGCAGCTTCGGTCTCGGATACACCGGAAGCGAATGGGACAGTCTGATCCAATTTTTGAAAAAAAACGGTGTTTCCGAAGCGGATATGCTGGAACTGGGTCTGGCTTCCCGCTCCGCAAAAAACGGAAAGCTGTACGATAAATACAGAAACCGTCTGATTTTTCCCATCATCAATACCCGGGGGAAAATTATCGGATTCGGCGGCAGAATTATCGGAGAAGGAGAGCCTAAATATCTGAATTCTTCCGAATCCGCCATATTTTTAAAGAAAAACAATCTTTTCGGCCTGGATAAGGCCAAGGACGCCATTGCTGCCGAAGGCTATGCCTTTCTGGTGGAAGGCTACATGGATGTGGTCAGCC
>JAZUKP010000058.1:0-23629 GCA_045643345.1 Anaerovoracaceae bacterium
ACTTACACACCGTTTATTGACACAGGAGATTATGTAATCGTAATCAACGCTGACAAGGTACAGGTTACCGGAAAGAAAGCTCAGCAGATGATTTACAAGCATTACAGCTATTATCCGGGCGGGATGAGAGAAACTACATTCGCAGAGATGCAGGCAAAGCATCCTGAAGAAGTTATTCGCCACGCAGTTAAGGGAATGCTCCCAAAGGGACCTCTCGGAAGACAGATGTTCAAGAAGCTTAAGGTTTATGCCGGACCGGAACACAACCACCAGGCACAGAAACCGGAAGTTTGGAACTTTTAGTTAGGGAGGTATAGATATGGCAAAGATTCAGTACTGCGGTACAGGCAGAAGAAAGTCCTCCGTTGCAAGAGTACGTCTTGTAGCAGGAAACGGAAATATCATTGTTAATAAGAAGCCTCTGGACGAATATTTCGGAATGGAGCTTCTTAAGAGAGAAGTAAGAAGACCGCTGGAACTCGTAGGCGCAGAAGGAAAGTACGATGTTATCGCTACCGTAAACGGCGGCGGAACAACAGGACAGTCCGGTGCACTTCGCCACGGAATTTCCAGAGCACTCTGCCAGGCAGACCATGTAAACAGAGCAGCACTCAAGGCAGCTGGCTTTATGACCAGAGACCCGAGAATGAAGGAAAGAAAGAAGTACGGACTCAAGAAGGCCCGTAGAGCTTCTCAGTTCAGCAAGAGATAGTTTCAAGCAAAGGAGGATGCATAAAAATGCGTCCTCTTTTTATTTATGCTGTTTCTTGGGGATAAACACAGAAATGGATAAAAAGAAAAACAACAACACACAATTACTGATGAACTTTCTGCAGGGGAGCAAGGCGTTTTTCGCCTGCAGCATTCTGGCAGCGGGCGTTATGTCCCTCTGCGACATGCTGACCCCCCAGATTGTCCGTGCCGCCATCGACAATGCATTAGGCGGCAAGGAAGCGGACTTCCCGGCGTATATTATGCGTCTGGTGGACCGTTTCGGCGGATTCGCCTACCTGGGCGAGCATTTGATTATTATGGCAGGCGCTTTGGTGGCGGTTTCCGCGGTGCGGGCTCTGTCTCACTATGTGCACACCACCTTAAACACCCGGGCGGCGGAGACGCTTTCCAAAAACATGCGGGACCAGCTCTTCCGGCATATTTCCCGGCTGCCCTATCAGTGGCACATGGAAAACCACACTGGTGACATTATTCAGCGCTGCACCTCCGACGTGCAGATGGTGCGCAACTTTATTGCCGAGCAGCTGACCTCTTTGCTGCTGGTAAGCATCAAGATCGTCATGGGCTTCTACTTCATGTTCTCCATGAACGTAAGGCTGACCCTGATTGCCATTATTCCCATGCCCTTTATTATCTGGTTCATCATCAGATTTTCCGCGGAAATGCACGCGGGCTTTAAGAAGTGCGACGAAACCGAGGGCGTGGTGTCCGCCATGGTGCAGGAGAACCTCACCGGCGTGCGGGTGGTCCGGGCTTTCGGCCAGGAGCGCAAAGAGCGGGACAAGTTCGAGGAAAAGAATGAGTATTATACCGGTCTGTGGGTGAACATGGGCAAGGTCATGGGCAAATTCTGGAGCGTACAGGACCTTCTGACCGGAACGCAGACTCTTCTGGTGCTGGTATTCGGCGCGGTCTTCTGCATCAGCGACCGGATGCTGCCCGGCGAATACGTGGCCTTTTTGTCCTACAACGCCATGCTGTCCATGCCCATCCGCAGAATCGGCCGGGTCATTTCCGAGATGAGCAAGGCCGGGGTTTCCATCGACCGTATTGCCTACATTATGAACTCCGAAGAGGAGCAGGACGAAGAGGGCGCGGCGCAGGTTCCGCTGGACCGGGATATCGTGTTCGACCACGTGAGCTTCGGCTACAACGAGGGCCTCGAGGTGCTGCACGATGTCAGCTTTACCGTGCCGGCCGGCAGCACTCTGGGTGTGCTGGGCGGCACCGGCAGCGGCAAATCCACCTTAATGCTTCTTTTAGACAAGATGTATACCGTGCCGGAGGGAAACGGCAGGATTACCGTGGGCGGGGTGGATATTCGGGAGATCCAAACCGACTATCTGCGGGACAACGTGTCCATGGTGCTGCAGGAACCTTACCTGTACAGCCGTTCTCTGGCGGAAAATATCCGCATTACCGATGAGCGGCTGACCATGGATGATATTAAAACTGCGGCAAGGTCTGCCTGCCTGGACGATACCATCGAGGGCTTTGCAAAAGGCTACGATACCTTCGTGGGTGAGCGGGGCGTAACTTTGTCCGGCGGTCAGAAGCAGCGGGCGGCCATTGCCCGGGCCTTGATCAAAAACGCTCCCATTCTGGTGTTCGACGATTCTCTGTCCGCGGTGGACACCGAGACCGACGCCAAAATTCGAAAATCTTTGGAGGAGCGCTTCGGCACGGCCACCATTATTATCATTTCCCACCGGATCACCACGCTTTCCAAGGCGGACCAGGTGCTGGTGCTGGAAAACGGCCGGGTATCCGAGCTGGGCAGCCCGGAGGAACTGAAAAACTCTGACGGCCTGTACCACAAAATTTACGCCATCCAATCCGGTACATACGAGGAAGGAGGGGAAAGAAATGCGGAATAAAAAAGAAAAAGACCCCATGCGCCTCTTCGGGATTCCCCGAATGATGTACCTGATGAAGCGTTACAAAAAGCCGCTCCTTGCCATGTGCGGCTTTACGGCAATCTCCAACGCGGCGGCAGTCATCGCGCCCCTCATGCAGCGCTACGCCATCGACCATTACGTGGCAGACAAGACGCTGGATACACTGCCCTGGTTCATTCTGATTTACCTGCTGGCTCTGGTGGTAATGACCTACGCGGGCTACCAGGAGGTGGTCAAGGGCATGGAAGTGGAAATGCACATGAACCGGGATATGCGCAATGCGGCCTTTGCCCACCTGCAGGAGCTGGCGTTCTCGTATTACAACCAGAACAGCGTGGGCTATATTCACTCCCGGGTGATGAGCGACACTTCCCGCATCGGGGACCTGTTTTCCTGGCAGATTCACGATACGGTGGCGTTCATTGTGTATATTTTCGGCTCTGTCGGGGTGATGTTTGCCACCAATTTTAAGCTGACCTTAATGGCTATGGCCATTGTGCCGGTGATTACGCTGTTTTTCTCGCTGTTTCAGAAGAAATACTTCGACCTGCACGCCCAGGTAAGAGAGCTGAACTCCAAAATTACCGGAGATTTCAACGAGGGCATTACCGCCGCCAAGACCACCAAATCGCTGGTGATCGAGGAAAAGCTGGACCGGGACTTCCAGAAGGATACCGGCGCCATGCTGAAGAAATCCACCCAGCAGGCCAGACTTCACGGCGTATTCCATTCCGTCACCACCATGGCAAGTTCCCTGGCGGTGGCCATCGTGCTGTGGAAGGGCGGCGCCATTGCCAAGAGCGAAATCGGTACCTTCTCCATGTTCATGACCTACGCGGAGCAGCTGATGGAACCGGTGCGCTGGCTGGTGGATACCCTGGCACTGTTCGTGGCGGGCAAGGTAAACATCTCCCGCTACGCCAAGCTGATCGATACCGTCTCCGACGTAACCGATACCCCGGATGTAATTGAAAAATACGGGGACAGCTTTAATCCGAAGAAAGAAAACTGGGAAGACATCCGGGGCGACATCGAGTTCAAAGACGTGGACTTCAAGTACCCCGACGGTGACGAATATATTCTGGAAAACTTCAATTTAAAGATTCCTTTCGGTACCAACGTGGCTATCGTAGGCGAAACCGGTGCGGGCAAGAGCACCCTGGCGTCTCTGATCTGCCGCTTCTACGAACCCACCAAAGGGCAGATGCTTATCGACGGCCGAGATGCCCGGGAACGTTCCCAGCTCTGGCTGCACAGCTCTCTGGGCTATGTGCTGCAGACGCCTCATCTGTTCTCCGGCACCATCCGGGACAACCTGACCTACGGCAATGAAAATGCCACCGACGAGGAAATTCAGCGGGCTATTCATCTGGTTTCTGCGGACAGCGTCATCGACAAGCTGCCCCAGGGCCTGAACACCGACGTGGGTGAGGGCGGCGACATGCTCTCCACCGGCGAAAAGCAGCTGATCAGCTTTGCCCGGGCCATTCTGTCCAACCCGAAGATTCTGGTATTGGACGAAGCCACCGCTTCGGTGGATACCCTTACCGAAGCCCGGATTCAGAGCGCCATCGACAAGGTGATTCAGGGCCGGACCTCCATTGTCATTGCCCACCGTCTGTCCACCGTCAAGAATGCGGATATCATTCTGGTGGTCAAGGCCGGCAAGATTATCGAAAGAGGAAAGCACGAGGAACTGCTGGCCGCCAGGGGTCATTATTACGACCTGTGGACCCGCCAGTTTGAGGATGCAGCCACTTCCGAGCTGCTGAACGGTTAATTTATGAAATACAAGAGATTTCAGTTCTTTACGGAGCCCGAGCTTCTGGATGAACTGGCGGAAAAACTCACGGCAGCCGGGATCGAGGGCTTTGAGATCAACGATCCCCGGGACGCGGCACTGTTTTCCGAAGAAAACAACGGATATCAATGGAATTACGTAGACCCCTCCGTCCTGCAGCAGCTGGCGGAGGGCGCCTGCATTACGGTGTATGCGGCGGAAGGGGAGTCTCTTCCCGCAGAAGCCCTGCAGGCGGCGGAAGGCTGCCGCACGGTAGTTTCCGAGGCGGATGGCGCGGACTGGCTGTACAAGTGGCAGGAGTATTTTGTGCCAAAGCGCTACGGAAAGAACATTGTGGTCAAGCCGGTGTGGGCGGAATACAAAGCCCTGCCCGAGGACGTCGTTATTGAGATTGACCCCGGCGAAGCCTTCGGTACGGGCAGCAGCGCCACCACCTATCTGGCCATCGAGCTGCTGGAAAAGTATCTGAAGCCCGGCGACCGGGTGCTGGACGTGGGCTGCGGTACCGGAATTCTTTCCATTCAGGCGGCAAAATGCGGCGCATCCGCGGTGCACGCCCTGGATTTGGATCCGAAAGCCGTTTCCAGCACAAAAGTGAACATAAAACTGAATAAATGTGGTAAGATAATAAGTGCAGAGCAAAGAGACCTGGTCAAGGGTCTGGATTTTACTGCCGATACCGTGGCGGCAAATCTGACGGCGGAGCTTGTCATCCTTCTTCTTCAGGACATTGCGAAGCACTGCAGTGCCGGGGGCATACTGATTGCCAGCGGCATCATAAAAGAAAAAGAAGACAAGGTGATTCATGCCATGTACCGCGGAGGTTTTGAGCCCGTGGAAGTTCTCCGGGACGGAGAATGGGTCGCGGTAGCCGCAAGAAAAGGTATTCTTGTGTGCTGAAAAGCAGCCTTCTTTTCGTTTGACTTTACCCTGCCGAAATCGTATAATGCTAAAGTACGCTACTGTGGCTCAGCTGGTAGAGCAGCTGATTCGTAATCAGCAGGTCGCCGGTTCGAATCCGGCCAGTAGCTCCAGAAAAAACAGAGTGGAAATCCACTCTGTTTTTCGTTAAACAATAGGAACGGATTCGAACCGGCGCCGGGTCACGCGAATGGGCACGAAGTGCCCAAGGAGCGATCCGGCCAGTAGCTCCAGAGAAAAGTGAATTTCTCTGCATGACGGGTTTCCTGACAGGGGATGATTTCACCCAACAAGCGACTTCGAAGGGTAATGGGACCAGCCTTTCTTCGATACTTTCACCCAATCGTTGCTTAGGGTACTGCTTGGGTACATTTTTGAGGGCTTGTGGAGGATGAACTTAACATTTTTCTGTGCCCAGGCGCTGTGTTTTACAATGCTTGGGTGAAAAACTTTTGAGAAAGAGTATTTTTTATGTACCCAATTTGTTCTCCGAAGCATGGATGGGTGAAACTCCCTAATATCTCCTGGAATGAACCCACAAATCCATAGAACATCAGAATTCATGGGATTCGACACACTCATTTTTGTCCTATAGCTCTATTTATAACTTGCTGGATTTGCTTCTGTTACATTTCCAACATAGAGTTTGCAAATTTTCTGGATCAGAGGTTCCTCCGGCTGCAACAGGGATAATATGATCTATTTCCAAAAGTAAGTTTGGTTCATCATAGATTGTATTGCCGCACATTTGGCATGTGTAGTCATCTCGACTAAGAATAAATTCTCTCAATTCTTTTGTCAGTGGCCTTCTTTCTTTCCTGCTATTCAGTATCCTGTTTTTTCGTTCAATTTTTGCAAGTAAATCATTTAAGAATTCATACGTGAAAAAAAGGGTTTTTTCATATGATGATCTTCCCGCAGGTGAAGTGTATTTCATGGTGACGGATGGGATTTCCGATATCATCGTTTTTAAAAACCATTTTTTTTGTGGGGTAATTCTTTCTAATTCTTCCATCAAATCCCTAAGATTAAAAAGGGCATCCAATGATTCGTTATTCAGTGTCATGCCGAAGTATTTTATTAGATAGTCAACAATTTTTGACTCCATGCAGAAATTGTTTACCACAATATTAGATGTTTGGATAATTTGGTGGGTTTTCTTCGTTCCAAAGATGGTAAACAGACAAGAACTTAACCTATTATGATAATCGATGCTTTTTAAGGTTACTTTACGATATTGTTCTTTCTTTTTTTCAAAATATTGTTCAATAGCACTTACAAAAAGAATGAAAAAAACTATTCCGGCAATAAAGATAAAAAACCTTAATTTTATACTCATAAATTTTCACCTCTAAATTTAATTATAACATACCGAGAACAAGGATGGGGCGAGTATTTACAACCATCGACGAGCAGGGTATACTTGTTATGATTGTAGTTGAGAAGTACTAATTGTGTGCAATCTAATAATCATACTGCAAGTATGTTTCCCTTTTTTATTATGAAAAAAGACTCCAAGACCATTATTATCGACATTACCGCAGAAGTGCTGGGCAATCTGCTTCTGTCTTTTGCCACCTACAATATTGCCGCGTCCGAGAATTTTGCGGTATCCGGTTTTTCCGGACTTGCTTTGATTTTCTATAAACTGTTTCAGTTTCCCATGGGCACCTCGATTTTCCTGATGAACATTCCTTTTGCGCTGCTCTGCGCCAAATTCATCAGCTGGAGGTTCCTGGCAAAATCCATCCGCTGCATTATCATCCAGTCCCTGATGATGAACTATCTGGTGGTGCTGCTTCCTGTCGTGCACATGGAGGGGATTTTGTCCGCAATTGTGGTGGGCGTGCTTTTCGGCGTTGGGTATGCGATTATTTATATGCGGGGCTCCTCCACCGGCGGCATCGATTTTATGACTATGCTGGTGAAGCATTGGAATCCTCACATGAACACGGGAACGATTTCCTTTATTTTCGATTTTCTTTCGCTGTTTTTATACGGTCTGATTTTCAAATCGCTGGAGCCTGTAATCTACGGTTTGATTATCGTGTTCATTTCGGCCACCACCATCGACCGGATTACGCTGGGGCTGAATCAGGGTGCGGTGGCACTGATTGTCACCGACAAAGGAAACGGAAAGAATATCTGCAAGATTGTGGACGAAATCTGCCAACGGGGTTCTACCATTCTGGACGGGACCGGCGGCTACAGCAGCGACGACAAGGACATGGTGATGGTGGCGGGCAGTTCCAAGGACATTTACAATATTCAGTCCGCCATGAAGCGTCATGCGCCGGAATCCTTTATTATTGTTTTGAATTCCAAGGAAGTGCAGGGGGAAGGCTTCCTAATCCACCGGGCGTCCGGTGATGAAAAGTAAACTGCAGGAGACGAAGAAAGGTTAGACGATGTTTTTCGGTTTTTTAAAAGCGGTTTTCAGTGCGGCGGAATTGGCGCTGTATTTTGTTCCTTTGCTGCAGCAGCGGGTGGTTCTGCCGGATCCGGGTGCTCCGTCGGGAATCGTGTATGAATATCAGGGCCGCAGCATTTTAAGCGTTCTGTCCGCCATGGGGTGGGACACGGTTCTGGTGCTGGGCATGACCGCTGCCGTGGTGTCGGTGATCCTTGCGGTGCTCAGTATGGTTTTCCGCAGCAGCAAAACCGTAAAGACTGCCGGTACGATTGTATTT
Source organism: Anaerovoracaceae bacterium (assembly GCA_045643345.1). Lineage (GTDB taxonomy): Bacteria > Bacillota > Clostridia > Peptostreptococcales > Anaerovoracaceae > RUG13409. The sequence continues at coordinate 8,046 of JAZUKP010000058.1, forward strand.
GCGGGTTCTCTGCTGGTGCTGCTGGGTTTGTATCTGTTTGCGGCAAAAAGCCTGCCGAAATAAAAAAATTGTTTTTTGCGACAGTTTTTCCTTGACATTCTTTGTGTTTGTATTACAATATCATCAATATGAAGAACTTTATTTGCCACAACTATTATTATGCTTACGCGATCCGCTATGGTTATTCCTATAGCGGCAGTTTTCGTGCATAAGGTAATAGTTCGGCAATAGAAGCGCAGTATCAGAATAAAGCGGCGGCTCTGTTTTCGAACAGAGTCGTTTTTGTTTTAAAAAAGGAGAGAAACAATGAAAAAATTATTGGCAGTATTACTTGCGGCAGTTCTGGTTTTCGGTTTTGCTGCATGCGGAGAGAAAGAACCCGAAAAGAAAGATTCCTGGACCATCGGTGTTTGTCAGCTGACCCAGCACCCGGCACTGGATAAAGCAACCGAAGGCTTTATCGCTGCGGTAAAAGAAGGTCTGGGCGCAGAGAACGTGGAAATTTTCAACCAGGATGCTTCCGGTGAGGCGGCAAACTGCACCACGATTGTAAATGATTTTGTGTCCCGCAAAGTGGATCTGATCATGGCCAACGCCACCCCGGCGCTGCAGGCGGCAGCGGCGGCAACCGCGGAGATTCCGATTCTGGGCACTGCAGTAACCCATTACGCACCCGCGCTGGAAATTGACAACTGGACCGGCACGGTAGGCGGAAATATTTCCGGAACCTCCGACCTGGCGGATCTGAAGGCGCAGGCAAAGATGGTCAAGGAATGGTTCCCCGAAACCAAGAAGGTCGCTATTCTCTTCTGCAATGCGGAAGCGAACTCTGTTTTCCAGGCACAGGACGTTGCAGCCAGTCTGCAGGCAGACGGAATCGAAGTGAAGAACTTTACTTTTACGGATTCCAACGATGTGGCGAGCGTTACGCTGAAGGCTTGCAGCTGGGCGGACGTGCTCTACATTCCTACCGATAATGTGGCCGCAGCCAATGCGGAGGCCATAGCCAACGTGGTGATTACCGAAAAGAAACCGGTAATTGCAGGAGAAAAGGAGCTTTGCAAGGGCTGCGGTGTGGCGGCACTTTCCATCGACTACTACGACCTGGGTGTGACCACCGGTAAGATGGCCGTAGAAATTCTGAAAAACGGCGGTGACATTTCCACAATGGAAATTCAGTATGCACCTTTTGCCAAGTTCTTCAACGCACAGATGTGCGAAACGCTGGAAATTACTCCGCTGGAAGGATACACTGCCATCGAATAATTTGAATATATTTTATGCCGGCGCACAATTTGTATTGCGTTTATCAGACCTCCAGAATGCATTTTCAGCGCGAATATGACGGCACAGCACAGCAGGGATCCGAAAGGATCCCTGTTTTTGTGTTGGATGAACAGAGATTTGTCCCATAAGAATCTATATTTGTTTAATTGTGGAGTATTTCCCGTATCGGGTGGATTTTTTTAGAACTCGTTCCCCTCACTTTTGCCCAAAAGCCCTATGTGTGGGGAATCTTGTGCCGTTTCTTCTTGTTTTTCAGTTTCGAATTGCCCCACACTTCGGTCAAAACAGTCCATGTGCGGGGACGAATTTTTAGAAATATCAGAAAAATGTCCCCCACACTTTGTCTAAAACAGCCAGTGTGTGGGGAGTTTGCTGTTGAAGACTGGGTCAAATTGGAGTAAAAATTCCCCGCACCGAGGCGAAAATGGTGTTCGTGCGGGGAGTGCGAAACACAAGGCTCGTCTCCGCAGCTTCTTACAGCACTTCTTAACGGCGTTTTGCGGCATCTTGAAGCTGTCCTTGAAGTTACAGTGTCACATAAAACGATATAAAAATATCGAATAACGATAAAATTATGTTGACAATCGGTGTCGCGCAGAGTATTCTATGTTTGACGCGGCGGGCTGCACATTCGAGTGCTTCGGTTGGAAAGCTCTGCGCCGAGTGAAGCTTGGCGCAGCGGGCGTCATATAAAGGAGAATTCTTCTATGAACTGGAACAAAGACAAAAGCATTACGCTGACACAGACGTTTATTTTGATTTTTGCGGTGGTTATGGTGCTGTGCCTGATTTTCGGCAGACAAATCGTGAATGATTTTGCGGAAATGCGGGGCTTCAGTGCGCAGAACAGAACGTATATGATGTTCAGCTGCTATCTTTCCGCGGTGCCTGCAGGGCTGCTTCTTTGGAAACTGTGGAAGGTGCTGGGCCGCATCAAGGCCGGTGAGGTTTTTACCGAGGCAAACACCAAAGACCTGCGGCTGGTCAGCTGGGCCTGCGGCGCAGAAACAGCAATCTGTTTTGTCAGTTTTCTGTATTACAAACCCTTCATTCTGGTGGCAGTGGCGGCGGGCTTTATGATGCTCGTTGTCCGCATCGTAAAAAATATTATCCAACAGGCAGTAAGCATGAAAGCCGAGCTGGATCTGACCATATAGGAGGGTGCCATGGAAATTATCGTGAATTTGGATGTGGTCATGGCAAAACGGAAGATTTCTTCCGGGGAACTGGCAGAACGGGTAGGGATTACTCCGGCCAACCTTTCGGTGCTGAAGAACGGAAAGGCCAAAGCCATTCGTTTTTCAACGTTAATGGCGTTGTGTCACGAGCTGGAATGTCAGCCGGGAGATCTTCTGGAATTTAAAGATGACCCGGCGGAGCAGAAATAAAATGGTGTCAGAGGGGGATAAAATGGATTTGGAAAAGATAAATGTAAATAAGCGTACGGTTTGGGCGGCGCTGCTCATGTTCGCGGCAGCGTACGTCTACATCGACAGCTTGTTGTTCGGAACGGGCATGCAGCACGGTTTTTCCGCACAGGGGGTGAAGCGTCTGGTTTTTACGGCGTTTTTCGTGGGAATGACGGAGCTGCTCTGTATTGGAAAGCCCCAGAGTGCGGAAAGCAACATCTGGTTGGGCTGCCTGCTCTGTGCAGCCATGGGATCGACCTTTTTTCTGAACTGTTCCGTGTGGGACTGCGACCAGTGCGTTCTGTTCATGCACGTTTTCGGGGTATACTGGGCGCTGTCCCGGGGAAATGTTTTGTTGGAGGGGGAAAGCGGACATCTGGCATTTTTTGACGGGCTCAACGGGTTTATCGTTCTGCCGTTTAAAAATCTTTTTGTCAGGATCCGCGTGATTCTGGGAAGTCTGCGGGAACGGAGGAAAAACCGTCCGCAGACCGATGGGGAAAAAGTGGTCTGGACGTTTATGGGTGTCCTGGTTTCCCTGGGAATTCTGGTGACGGTCATCCAACTGCTTTCGGATTCGGACTCCGTTTTTTCGGAGCTGATGAAAAATATCCGGGACTTTTTTACCATCGATTTTTCATACCAGTTTGAGGAAAATCTGATTAAATTCGTGCTCAGCCTGCCGGTGGGCTGCTATTTGTTCAGCCTGCTTTACGGCTGCGGTTTTGAAAAGCCGGAATGGGTGGAAAACTACCGCCGCAGCGTGCAGGAGGGCTTTCTGGATAAACTGAAAAAGCTGCCCTGCAGCTTCTGGATCGGCGTTATGGGGCTGTTTTCCGTGGTCTATGCGGTGTACTTTGTGATTCAGGGGCGCTATCTTTTCGGCGCTTTTACCCGGACGCTGCCGGAGGGCTTCATCGTTTCCCGGTACGCCCGGCAGGGTTTCTTTGAGCTTTGCAAGGTGACCGGTCTGAATTTTGCCCTGCTGTGGCTGGTGACCCGCATCTCCCGGGAGGACGTACGGGAACACAAGCTGTTGTCCGTCAGCTGCCTGGTATTTCTCTGCGAGTGCGCACTGTTCTGCATCATTGCTCTGTCCAAACTGGGCCTGTACATTTCCTGCTTCGGCTTTACGCCGCTGCGGCTTCAGAGCAGCTGGCTGGTGTGCGTTCTGCTGGCGGCCTGCGGACTTTGGATGTTCAGCATTCTTTTCGGCAGGAAGACTTTTAAGCTCTGGATGTATTTCGGCGGCATCAGCCTGGCGCTGCTGTGCCTGATATAAAGGCGCACTTTTCCGGTATGTGCACAAAAATTAATTTTCATACACAATAATTCGGTTTTTATTTTGTTTTCTCTTGACAAAAAACGCCGTCGGTCTATAATTAACTTAATTATGAAGAAGATTTCCTGCCACAACTTTTATTTCGCTTTTACCTACCGCTTTAGCTTCGGCTATTGCGGATGTTAAAATGGGATAAAGGAAAGTACACAGGAAATAGTTGTCGCAAAAATATCAGATTGTTTACGGTTCTGTTTTCGCAGAACCGTTTTTTATTCGCAAAGCCCGCGCCCCGGCGGCAATCCTGCGCGGGAAAAAGGAGTTATTTATGAAGAAAATTACAGCAATTATTCTGGCAGCACTTCTGGTTTTAGGCCTGGCTGCCTGCGGAGAGAACGGCTCCGAAGAAAAGAACGGCTGGACAGTTGGTGTTTGCCAGCTGGCACAGCATCCGGCACTGGACAGCGCCACCAAGGGCTTTATTGACGCGGTCAAGGAAGGCCTTGGTGCAGACAATGTGGAAATAATCGAGCAGAACGCTTCCGGCGAAGCATCTTCCTGCACCACCATTGTCAACGACCTGATTTCCCGGAACGTGGACCTGATTCTGGCCAACGCCACCCCCGCACTGCAGGCGGCAGCGGCAGCTACCAGTGAGATCCCCATCCTGGGCACGGCGGTTACCCATTATGCACCGGCACTGGAAATTGAAGATTGGACCGGTACGGTAGGCGGAAACATCTCCGGCACCTCCGACCTGGCTCCGCTGGATCAGCAGGCGGCTATGATCAAGGAATGGTTCCCGGAAACCAAGAACGTGGGTATTCTTTACTGCTCCGCCGAAGCGAACTCGGTATTCCAGGCCCGGGAAGTGGCGGGCTTTTTGAAGGATCTTGGCATTGAGTCCAAGGAATTCACCTTCACCGACACCAACGACGTAGCTTCCGTTACCCTGGCGGCCTGCGGCTATGCAGACGTTATTTACATTCCCACGGACAACGTGGCGGCCTCCAACACGGAAGCCATTGCCAACGTGGTGCTGGCGGAGAAGGTTCCGGTGATTGCCGGCGAGCAGGGCATCTGCAGCGGCTGCGGTGTGGCAACTCTGTCCATCGATTACTACGATCTGGGACTGGCCACCGGCAAAATGGCTGTGGAAATCTTAAAGAACGGCAAGGACGTTTCCACCATGAAGATCGAATACGCCCCCAACTTTACCAAGTACTACAATCCGTCCGTCTGCGAAAGCTTCGGACTCACCCCTCTGGAAGGATACATTGCAATAGAGTAAACTTATGAACTTTTTCTCAGTATTTTTATCATCGCTTCCCGGTGCCTGCGCCCAGGGAATCATCTGGGGCCTGATGGCCTTAGGCGTGTACTTTACGTTCCGCATTCTGAATCTGTCGGACCTGACGGTGGACGGTTCTCTTGCTACCGGCGGTGCGGTCTGCGTCATGTGCCTGAAGGCAGGCCTGAATGCAGGACTTTCCATGCTGGCAGCAGTATTTGCGGGTATGCTGGCAGGCCTGGTAACCGGTCTGCTGCACACCAAATGCGGCATTCCGGCCATTCTGGCGGGTATTCTGACCCAGCTGTCTCTTTATTCGGTTAACCTGCGCATTATGGGCAGCAAGGCAAATCAGCCCATCAGCGTGGACAAATACAAGCTGCTGGTTTCCCAGCGTTATGTGCGGGCTTTGGACCTGAGCAACCCCATCCCCATTCTGGTGGTGTTTGCGGCGGTGATTATTCTGCTGCTTTACTGGTTCTTCGGAACCGAGCTGGGCAGTGCCATCCGCGCCACGGGCAACAACCCCAATATGGCGAAAGCGCAAGGCATCAATACCGATAAAAACATCGTGCTGGGTCTGTGCGTGGCCAACGGTATGGTAGCGCTGGCGGGCGCACTGATTTCTCAATATCAGGGCGCGTCGGACGTGAATATGGGCAGAGGCGCCATCGTAATCGGCCTGGCGGCAGTAATTATCGGAGAGGTAATTTTCGGCAAGCTGTTCACCAATTTCGCCCTTCGTATGGCGGCGGTGGTGATCGGCGCTGTCATCTATTATATCGTGCTGCAGCTGGTATTGACGCTGGGTCTGAACACCAACGATTTAAAGCTGATTTCCGCGGTGATCGTGGCTGTCTTCCTGGCCATTCCTTACTTCAAAGGAGGTGCCAAGAATGCTTAAACTGATTGATGTATGTAAAACCTTTAACCCGGGCACCATCAACGCCAAGGTAGCTTTGGACCATTACAATCTGACCTTGGAAGAGGGAGATTTTGTTACCGTTATCGGCGGCAACGGGGCGGGAAAATCTACCGCGCTGAACGCGGTAGCGGGAGCCTTCTCCGTGGACAGCGGCCAGATTCTGATTGACGGAGTCGACGTAACTCACATGCCGGCTTACAAGCGTGCCCAGTATCTGGGCCGCGTGTTCCAGGATCCCATGATGGGTACCGCGCCGGATATGCAGATCGAGGAAAACCTGGCGCTGGCAGCCCGCCGCGGCGAAAAGCGGGGTCTGAAGTGGGGCGTTACCAATGAGGAACGTGAAAAATACCGGGAGCTTTTAAAGACCCTGGATCTGGGTCTGGAAGACCGTATGACCTCCAAAGTGGGACTGCTTTCCGGCGGTCAGCGGCAGGCCCTGACGCTGCTGATGGCGGCTTTAAAGAAGCCCAAGCTGCTGCTTCTGGATGAGCACACGGCGGCCCTGGACCCGAAAACTGCGGCAAAGGTGCTGGAGATTTCGGACAAAATCGTGCAGGAAAACCACCTGACCACCATGATGGTCACCCACAACATGAAGGACGCTCTTGCCCACGGCAACCGGCTGATCATGATGAGTGAGGGACATATTGTTCTGGACGTAAAGGGCGCGGAGAAGGAAAAACTGACCGTAAACGATTTGCTGGAACATTTCGAAATATAATCCGGGCTTGTGCATGTCTGATTAAAATGGACTCAACAGTGCTGTTCTTGAAAGAATGGCACTGTTTTTATGTGTAAAAATTGCAAGCCTTATCCGTATAATTCTTCAACAGACAAAGATAAAATGGTTTTTAATTGTGGAATTCAATGTATGGGCTTTGCGAAGGAAGTGTGTGACATTTATTCACATAGGGTTACAACTGATGCTATACTTGCAAAATCGAATTGGAAAAAGCATAATGAAAGTACGAGTATTGTATTAAAGTCAAGCAAGGGTTATTTTTACCCGCTATGTAAAATATTATTCGGTATCACATATCAGTTATTGTACGAAGAAAATAAAAGGAGGCTATTATGTTCAGGAAAAAAGCTTGCTTATTGACCGTGTCTCTTGTTTTTTGTGCGATTCTTTCGTGTGGCTGTGAGAAAAACAAAGAGAATGATAAACAGATACTCCCTTGGGAGTTGAGTCACAGGTATAATTTCTTTTTAGAGGACGGGGAAGATTTTCGGCCGATTCTTTTCGAGGATCAGCTTTACAGCACAGACGAAGAGGGCTTTTTGTATGTGTACGATGCCGAAACCGGAGAGTGTATAAGACTTTGTGAGACGTTTTTCAAGGGGCGATTCGTTGATTTTGAAAGAACTCGGACAGAAGTTGCAGAATACTTGATAGATGCAGCGGGAAATCTTGTAAAGTGGACTCCGGAAGAAATAAAAACACTTTATCAAAGTACTGCGAATATTGGGTTTTTTCAGGCTCTGGGCGGAGAATGGTATTTCATGGACGGAAGCCTTTTGATGAAGATGAATCCGGAAACGGAGGAGATTTCTGTACTTTGCGGAGATCTGGAAGCCGATGAGCGGGATGCCGGAGAATTCTGTATGTATACCCGGGACGAAACCCCTGATACGATTTATCTGGAGCTTCCTGTGGGGGATTATGCAAATTGCTATGTTTTTCATATCCATTCGGGCACAAAGGAGTATTTAGGACCATCCGAGGACGCATATTGGTGGCTTGATTATATAGAAACTGGGGATCGGAAAATTTGATACTATACTGAAATTGCTGAATCTGTATGGTTTCAACAATTTTTTTAGGAAGGGTAAATCAGAGAAGTATTACGGAATTTAAACTGAAAAAGGTGGATCCGTGAGACCGGTAGCAAAGGCTTTTCTCCCAGTACACAATTAACAGAAGTTAAAAAATATGATATACTCATAAATTATGTCAGTCATATTATGTGCATCCCGGGAGGCGGAGCTTCGCCGGGAGATGTACAACAGAATACAGCGTCAGCTGGCGGAAATCCGCAGCACATCCGGGGCAGAAGCTGTGCCCGGCATATTTGCTGCGCCGCAGAAAACCGCCGAAGCAGCAGAAACACCTTTCGGAGGCCCGAAGAGGGTCATTTTGGTGGTGCCCGCTCAGGCAACCTTAAAAACGGAGGAAGAAAGCTTTGCGGCCCTGGGCGGCGAGGGCTTTTTTGACTTTCACGTAATGTCCGGCGCCAAGCTGCGGACGATTATTCTGCAGGAGACCGGTGCCCCGGAGAAGACTGCAATCAATACTCTGGGACGCAGTATGCTTCTGCGGAAAATCGTAAAGGATCGTGCCGCAGAGATGAAATCTTTTGCGTCTGTAAGCCGGGAACCCGGTTTTCTGGACCTGGCCGGAGATATGATCGTGCAGATGAAGCAGAACGGCATCGACCCGGCGGGGCTGGCGGCTCTGTCTGAAACTGCGGCCGAGGGGTCGCTGCTGGCGGACAAGTTGGCGGATCTGCAGCTGATTTACAGCGAATATCAGCGGCTGATGGCGGGAAAATATACGGATTCGGAGGAACTGATAAAGTATACGGCGGAGATGGTTTCCCGGTCCCGGTATATACGGGAATCCGTCATCTGGTTCTCTGATTTTTATTCCTTTACGAAAAACGAACTGTCCTTTATGGAGGCACTGAAAGCATCGGCGGCAGACCTGAACGCGGCGCTGCTGGCAGGCGAGGACCGCTACACTGTAGGCGCAAAAACTGCGGAAAAGCTGCAGTCCCTGGGGCTGACCCGGGTGGTGCTTTCCGGCGGTCCTGCTGCAGCCGGCGGCGAAAAGGCCGGAGCGGAGGAAGCCGGAGAAGACGGAAAAGCTCCTGCGGCAAAGCCTCTGCGGATGATTTCCTGCGCGTCGCCCTACACCCAGAGTCTGACCATCGGTCTGGATATTCTGGAAAAGGTGCGGGACGATGGGCTGGGCTACGGCGATGCGGTGATTCTGACTCAGGATACGGAAGGTATGGGCCGCAGCTTAAAGCGGGTGCTGGAAAGCCTGGGAATTCCGGTATTTATGGACGAAAAGCGCAGCATGCAGCACACGGCGGCAGCGGCTGCGGCAGAGGCCGCTCTGAATATCGGCGCCTTCGGTTTTCGCAGGCAGGATGTGCTGGCTTTCTGCAAATCCGGGGTTTTGCGGGAGTTTGCACCGGAAGATTTCTTTGATTTCGAAAACTATATAAAACAATACAAAATATACGAAAAGGCCTTTTTAAAGCCCTTCCGCTACGGTGCGGACCGGTTGGAACCGGAAAAATTCGAAAGACTGGAAGCGATTCGCTGCCGTCTGGCAGAACTGTTCGGGCCTTTCTGTGCGGAATTTACCGCAGCGGAAACGGTTCTGGAGAAAACTGCGGCACTGTACCGTTTTCTGGCGGAAACGCTGGAACTTCCCGGTGTTTTAAAGCAGCTTTCTGCGAATCTGGAGGCGGCGGGCTACCTGGATGCGGCCCAGGAAGAGCTGCAGTCCTGGAACGTTATTGTCAGCCTGATGGATCAGATGGTGGAGCTGCTGGGCGCGGAACCCGTGGCGGCTGCGGAATACGCATCCATTCTGAGCTCCTGCTTTGCGGAAGCCAAAGTGGGGGTACTGCCTCAGGCGGAGGGAAAGGTGCAGATCGGCACGGTTTCCCGGTCCAGTTTTAAGGACGTGAAGGTTCTTTATCTGGCCGGGGTCAACGACGGTATTTTGCCCGGCGACCTTGCGGCTGACTGCCTGATTACCGAACGGGAGGCGGCAGAGCTGGAGGAAAAGGGCTTTACGCTGATTAAAAATTCTCAGGTGCTGCAGGAGGAAGAGCTTTTCCAGATCGAAAGAACCCTGGATACGGACTGCAAACAGCTGGTGCTTTGCTGGTGCGCTTCGGATGCGAACGGTGATGCCCTGCGGCCGTCTTCGCTGATTGAGGAACTGCTGGCGCAGCATCCGGAAATCCCGGTGGAGGCAGACGCGCTGGCCGGTCCGGAGGATAAGCTGATTCAGAGCCGGGACGCGCTGCGCACGCTGCTGCCGGAGAAACTGAAGGCTCTGTATCTGGGAGAAAACGTGACGGAGCTTTGGAAAGAGGCCTATAACGTCATGAAGGATGACCCGGCCCTGCAGGCTTCGGCGGAAGGAATTTTCTTCGCGCCGGAGGGAAGGTCCATCGGACCGGAGCTGGCAGACGCGCTGTTTGCCAAGCCCGGCAGCGATTATTACAGTCCCACCCAGCTGGAGCAGTACGCGTCCTGTCCCTTTAAGCATTTCGTGAATCACGGTCTGCGGCCGGAGGAACTGAATCCCTTTGAAATTACCGGCAGGGAAGCGGGTACCATTTATCATCAGGTGCTGCTGGAGTTCTCTCAGCGGCTGATGGATATCTGCAGCGAGAAAAAGATCGAGGCTACGGACCCGGCGTCCCCCTGGATGACCCTGACGGACGAGGAGATTCGCGCCCTGATTCTGGAAATCTTCGAAAGCAAAAAAGAAAATTTTCTGGACGGGGTTATGAGCTCGGACAGTCAGCAGCTGTACAAGACCGGACGCATTTACACGGTTTGCTGCAGCTTTGCAAAATATATGGCGGAGCAAATCCGCAAGGGCAGAGTGTCTGCCATGTACTTCGAAACCGGCTTCGGAGAAAAGCGTTTCTTCCCGCCAGTGGTGGTGGATACAGCACTGGGCCGGGTGCGCATCGAAGGACAAATCGACCGGGTGGACCTGATCGCTTCCGGCGACCGCCGCTATGTAAAAATCATCGACTATAAATCCGGAAACAAGAGCTTCAGCAAAGAAAAGGCGGAAGCGGGACTGGATCTGCAGCTGATGGTATATTTGGAGGGTGCTCTGGGCAGCGACGAAAGCTTAAAGCCTGCCGGCGTGTTTTATTACGCCATTCGGGAACCGGAGCGGGAGCTGGATTTTGCCCAGATGGCTGCGGATGAGATTACTGCGTCGCTGGCGGACCAGCTGGCGGAAAGCTATGCACTGGACGGCCTGGCCGTAAAGAACCCGGAGATACTGACTGCCATCGACCGGAACATCACGGATCCGGAGAAGGTCAGCACTACGGTGTTTAAGGCAGGCAGTGCGCGCAGCGGCTATGCGGGGCTGATCAGCGAGGAGGATATGGAGCAATTCCGAAAGACCTTCCGGGAACGCCTGACGGAAATCTGCGGCAGCCTGAAGGCCGGCGACATTGCCATTCGCCCGGCTTACTTCAAAAAAGAAAACGTGGCATGTAAATACTGCGATTACGCATCCGTATGCGTACATTCGCTGAAATAAGGAGCAAATTAATAATGTCGGAAAAATCATTACAAAGAGACCTGAATCAGGGACGCGTGGGAAAAAGTATGATGATCTACGCTGTGCCGCTTTTGGCATCCAACCTGCTGCAGGCCGTGTACAACATCGTGGATATGGTCGTGGTGGGCAACGTGATCGGTGGCGCCGGCATGTCTGCGGTATCCATCGGAGGCGACGTTCTGCACCTCCTGACCTTCCTGGCTATGGGATTTTCCAATGCCGGACAGGTATTGATCTCGCAGCTGGTAGGTGCGGGAAATCGAAAAAATGATATCAAGAACATGATTGGAACCATGTTTGTGTTTTTGCTGGGGATTTCTCTGGTCATCGCGGTGACTTGTTCCATCTTCGGCAACTCCATTCTGGGTGTGCTGAAAACACCGGCGGAAGCCTGGGGCTTCTGCCGCAGCTATATGATTACCTGCATTGTGGGTCTTCCTTTTATTTATGGCTACAATCTGGTCTGTGCAATTTTAAGAGGCATGGGCGATTCCAAGCGTCCTTTTGTATTTATCTGCATTGCCTCGGGAATGAACATCGTGCTGGACATCCTGTTTGTGAAATACATGAATATGAGTGTATTCGGTGCGGCACTGGCTACGGTAATCGGACAGGCGGTCAGCTTCCTCTGCTCGCTGGTATATCTGGTGCGGAATAAAGAGTCTTTCGGCTTCGATTTTAAGCGCAGCAGCTTTGTAATTAATAAGAAATCTTTAAAATCTCTGGTGTCGCTGGGAATTCCCATGGCAATTCAAAGCGCTGCGGTAATGATTACCAAGATGGTCATACTGGCCTGGACCAATGCTGCCGGTCTGATCTATTCCGCGCTGATGGGCGTATATAATAAGGTTGGAGTTTGCATGAACGTGGTAGCGCAGTCTTTTACCACGGCAGGAAATACCATGACCGGGCAGGCCCTTGGTGCGGAAAAATTCGACCGGGTATACAAAATACTGGCAATTGCTACCCTGGGTTCCGGTCTGATCTGTGTGATTATCGCAGGCGCGCTGCTGCTTTGTCCGGATGCGGTGTACGGCGTCTTTACTTCGGACGCAGAGGTTCTGGCTTCCGCGCATCTTCTGACCCTGCCCTGCATCGTCAACTGTGTGGGTACGGTAGGAAGAACTTTCAGCTTCTCTTTGATCAACGGTTCCGGAAATTCCAGACTGAATCTGGCGGTGGCTATTTTAGACGGAATTATCGGAAGATACGGGCTGGCTTATCTTTTCGGCTTTATCATGAACATGGGATGCCAGGGATTCTGGATGGGAGATGCCTCTGCCGGCTGCATTCCTTTCTTCATCGGATTGATCTTTTTATTCTCCGGAAAATGGAAAACGAAGCGAACCGCAATATAAACTTTGTCTCATATTACAATTTGACTTATTCGATTTGTAATAATGCACAAAAAAATAGTTTCACAATTCCGAATGGCTATGTTATAATATCAGCGTAGGTTATCAGCCAATGATAACTACTATCTGTACAGGAGGAATTATAAATGATTGTTATTGGCGAAAAAATCAATGGCGCTATTCCGAGCATTAAGCAGGCAATCGCCGATCGTGACGCTGAACTGATCAAGCAGCGCACAATTGCTCAGGCAGAGGCCGGCGCACACTTTATTGACTGTGCTCCGTCCACATCTACAGAACTGGAATATGACGCTATGGTATGGCTCATCGACCTGATTCAGGGTGTTACAGACCTTCCGGTTTGCATCGACAGCCCGAATCCCTATCTTCTCAAGCGGATTTTCGAAGAAGGTCACGTAAAGAAGCCGGGTATGGTCAACTCCGTAAACATGGAATTCATGGAAGATGGCGTTACAAAGTGCGACATTCTGTTCCCGCTGGTAGCAGGAACTCCGTGGAACATCGTTGGTCTTACATGCGACCAGGACGGTATTCCTTATGAATCCCAGAAGAAGATCGACATCGCAAAAAAGATGATCGACAAGGCAAATCATTACGGTGTTGCTCTTGAAAACTTCCACATTGACCCGTGCGTAATGGCTCTTGCAACCCTTCCGGAAGCAATGAGAGATTTCGAAACCTGCATCCAGGGAATTCATGACTATGCACCCAATGTAAAGGTTACCGGAGCAATCTCCAACATCTCCTTCAATATGCCGGCAAGAAAGTTTGTCAACTCCAACTGCATGGCATATGCAATCAAGGCAGGACTTGATTCCGCAATTATGGATCCGTGCAACGCAGAAATGATGGGTACCATCTATGCTTGCGAAGCTCTCTGCGAGCTGGACAAGGCCGGAAGAAAGTACAACCGCGCATTCCGTCAGGGAAAGTTCGGTCAGAAAAAGTAGGTTTTTGTAGGTTTCATTTTTTGAGAAAGGAAGAAACTATGGTAGATTTTGAAAAATTAGCAGCAGCAATGGGCGACCTCGATGAGGACGCAATGGTTGAAGACCTCAAGGCAGTTATGGCTGAGGGCGGCGCAGATGCAGCAAAGGCAATGGAAGCATGCCAGAAGGGTATGGACATTGTAGGCGAGAGATTTGAAGAAGGCGAATACTTCGTTGGCGACCTCATTTATGCTGGCGAACTCATGACCCAGGCAGTAGAAATCCTCAAGGACGGCCTCGTAACAGGCGAAAACAATGGCCCGGCAGTTAAGCTGGTTCTCTGCACAGTTAAGGACGACCTCCACGACATCGGCAAGAACATCGTTAAGTCCATGCTCGAAGCAAACGGATTCGAAGTTATCGACCTCGGAATCGATTGCCCGCCCGAAAAGATCGTTGAAACATGCAAGGCAGAAGGCGTTAAGATCGTAGCACTCTCTGGCGTTCTCACACTTGCTATCGACTCCATGAAGGCAACCGTAGATGCACTCAAGGCAGCTGGCGTTGATGCAAAGGTTATCATCGGTGGAGCACCGGTATCCGAATCCGCAAAGGAAGTTACCGGAGCAGACGAATGGGCATACTCCCCGGCAAAGACAGTTGCAACATGCAAGGCATGGGCAAACCTGTAATTCGGTAAGTCTGAATTAAACCATGAAATGAAAGAATCCGGCTAACGCCGGATTCTTTTTTGCTGCAATGTATTTTGTTTCCGAAAAAAGGTCAGAATGATTGTCCGTGCCTAAGCAAAGAATTTGTCCATGATTTCTTTGCGGGCCAGATAGCTTGCTCTGGCTGATTCTTCGTTTTCTCCCTTGGTGGAATAATACACCTTGATCAGCGGTTCTGTGCCGGAGGGCCGGATGGCCATCCAGGAACCGTCACGGAAGAAGAACTTTAAAACATCCGAAGGGGGCAGGTCGTCCACGCCGGGGGCATAGTCCGCGATGCGGTCCACGCCGGGCAGCAGATCTTTTCCTTCCGTCCGGAGGGCGGCGGTGAGATGCTTCATTTTCTCGGCACCTTCTTTGCCCGGGAATTTGTAGCTGTCCAGACTGTCCAGATAGAAACCGTATTCTTTGTGGATTTCGTCCATCACATCGCCCAGGGTGCGGAGTTTTCCCGCATACCAGGCACAGGCGGAACAGAGGGTCAGAATGGCAAAGGCGGCGCATTTGTCTCTGGCGTAATCTCCCGCCAGAAAACCGTAGCTTTCCTCACAGCCGAAGAAGAAGGGGTGCGCCGGGTCATTCCGGCTCCGGTTCATCTGTTCGCCGATGTATTTGAAGCCGGTCAGTACCTGGCGGACTTCGATGCCCTGTTTGCGGGCAATGTCCGAGGCAAGCTCCCCGGAAACGATGGTGGTTACGAAAAAGGCTCCGGGGGGCAGCTCTTTGCCGCTGCGGTCGCAAAGATATTTTAAAATCAGGGCGCCCATGGAATTTCCGTCCAGAAATTCCAGTTTCCCGTGGTGACGGATGGCAACGCCTGCCCGGTCCGCATCCGGATCGGAGCCTACGGCAATGTCCGCGCCGATTTCTTCGCCCAGATCCATGGCCATCTTCATGGCTGCTTCGGAACCCGGGTTGGGAGATGACACGGTGGGGAAGTTTCCGTCCGCTTCTTCCTGAGCCGCCACGGTGGTGATGTTCAGGAAGCCGGCGTCCTTCAAAACCCTGCGTACCGT
>JAZUKP010000059.1:0-4627 GCA_045643345.1 Anaerovoracaceae bacterium
ATGGAAACGGTTTTTCCGGTACCGGTGGCACCGGCGATAATGCCGTGGCGGTTGGCCATTTTGGGCAGAAGCATCAGCTGCACGGGTCCGTCCTTGGTTTCTGCCTGACCCATGCGGATTTTCAGATCTTTGGTGAGCATAATTTTCTCCTGATTTATGACAAGAAAACCCCGCCGCAGCAAAGCGGCGAGGCAGTTTACTTATTTCTGCAGCACAATCTGCTTGTTCTTTTTGCTTTCCCGGTAGAGCACGAACTTGCGGCCGATGGCCTGCACGTACTCTGCACCCAGCTGTGCCGCGGCTTCGTTGGCCACGGTTTTGGGGTCCAGCTCCACATTGTCCTGAATTTTCACCTTCAGAAGTTCGTGAACCTCCAGGTAGTCGTCCATTTCCTTTACGGTATTCTCCGTCAGTTCGTTTTTGCCGATGTACACGGCCGGGTCCAGGGCGTTGGCCAGACCCTTCAGATAAGATCTTTGTTTTCCTGTTAACATGTTATTTCTCCATTGCGTATTAAAGTATTATAACATGTTTCGGCTTCCGATTCCGAAAAAAACGGAGGCTTTCCCTGGCTTTTTTTTGTGCTGCGGCATTTCCAACATCCCCATGCTATTTCATCAGCAGCCGGGCAATGGCCGAGCGCTTTACCTTCATGGCGCCCACCGGACAGAATTCCTGGCAGCAGAAGCAGCGCACGCAGGCGCTTCTTCGAATATGGGCCTTGCCGCTGCGAATCTCGATGGCTTTGGCGGGACAGTTTTCCGCGCACTTGCCGCAGGCAATGCAGCTGTCCTCTGCTGCCGGCTTGGAGCGGAACAGAAGGTACAGACCTTTTTTCATGATTTTTCGCAGGCCTCTGTCCGCCGGATCCTGAATAAACCAGCTGGCAGTGGCGCCGGAACGCTCAAAGTTTTCGATGCGGTATTTTTGAATAATTTCGGCCAGACCGCTGCCGTCGGGCGATCCTTCGGGCAGTTTTCCACCACTGCTCCAAAACATTTCATCTTCTGCAGGCTCCGCAGAAAGAAGCCCCCGCTGCTTGGCCGCGGTCAGGAAAGGAATTTCACTTTCTTCCACGGAAAGCAGCGCCGCGCAGACCCGGTCCATGCGGTAGGGGTCCGCAGACGCCAGCAGAAGTCCCATGTGCCGGGGCGTGCCCATGGTGGGACCGTTTCCCTCCATAATGTCCACCGCATCGCAGAAAACCATGCGCGGCCGGATATATTCGTTCAGGTCCACCAGCATGTTGGCAAAATCCAGGGGATCCTGATGCAGAAAATGATACTCGCTCTTTACCGTGCCCGGCACCGCACCGTACAGATTTTTTACCGCGGCAGTGATTCCCATGAGCCCGTGGGATTTCAGCTTGCAGAAATTGATAATCGCGTCGCACCGGTCCATCCAGCTGACGTATTTAAACTCTTTGATGCTGACCCCTTCCGGGAATTCCGCCTCTACCGCGGTGCAGTCCGTATTCAGGCTGCCGCCGGCTTCTTCGCAGAGCCTGACCCCGGTGGCCTCGTACAAACGGCTTAAATAGACCCCGGTAAAGGGTCCGCCGGGACTGTCACCCAGCACCACCTCCGCACCCCGCTCCGTAAGCAGGCGGCAAAGCTCCGCTGCCAGTACCGGATGGGTAACGGCAGCACTTTCCGGCTTTTTTGCCGCGCAAAGATTCAGTTTGATGCCGATTTTCATGCCGGGCTGCACCCAGTCCAGGCCTCCGGCAACTTCTGCTGCCAGAAGAATAGCCTTCCGCACCTCCGCAGGCTCGTAGGTTTCGCAGGAAACCGCTGCGACCGTAGATTTTTCCATTGCTGTTATGTCCATTTCTTTTTGTTTGTTGTATCGGTAAATGTGCACCCACACGCTTTTTTCCGGCTATAAACTGCCGGAACCCAGCAGAGGCAGATTCCGGTCTGCCAGCGCGCAGTTGATTTTCCAAAGATCGTAGAAACCGCTGCGGATGCAGGAGGCCACGATTACGTCAAAGGCATTATTGCCCGCAAAGGCCAGACCTGCCGCAGTCATCAGCGCTTCCGCCTCCGGGTACGCCAGCTTCAGGGCGATGGCGATTGCTGCCACCGTCTGCCGGGAAGGATTCAGCGTCTTCCCGTTGATTATTTTATTGAACGCCGCCCTGCTCAGGTTGGCGGCCTTGTAAATCTGCGGGTCCGTCATGTTTCGCTCACGACCCAGGCGGAGAATCATGTCCGCCAAGGATTCCCCCAGCAGCGGGTCCTCATCCGATTCCGGAGAATAGTCAGACGGTAGGGAAAAAAAGATCCCTTCTTCCGGAACCTTCACAGAAAGGGATTCCGCGTCCCGCAGGGCCTCCGCAGAAAGGGATTCCTCCTCCCGCAGGGCCTCCGCAGCAGCCAAAGGTGCCGCACCGAAGGGAATCGAGTCCGCAGTCCGGGCCGCCTTTCGCGAGGCATTTCGCCCGGCCGAATTGGCAAACACAGGCCGAGGCCTCTTTGGAAATGCCCCGGCGCCGGGCACGAAAACCCCGGCAAGAGCTCTTTCCGCCGCTCCGTAAATGGCCAGCGTCACCTGCATTTCGGGACCGTACTGCAAAAATTCGTTGATGGATGTTACCGCAATTTCCAGAGCCTTTTCCGGCGGGAAGCCGCTGCGGTCTGCAGAAATCAGCGGAAAGACCACCGAGCGGCAATCCAGTTCCCGGGCCAGCTGCAGAGTCTGACAGTAGCAACTGCGCAATATGGCCTCTTCGCCCGAAAATCCGCCCTTCCAGTCAGGACCGCAGGTGTAAAAAACGTAGCGGAAACGCTCCGCCGTTTCGCCGGCAGCATCCGTCTGCACCACCTCACCGGGCTTCAGCTGCTCCCGGGTTACCACCTCCGCATCCGCCCGCAGGGCGGCAATGTCGCCTTTGGATATCTTAAATAGCTGTTTGTTATTAAAATATTCCGGCATGTTTATCCCCTTAACGCTTCATATCTTCTTCCAGTTCTTCCGCCCAGTTCTCCTGCACGCAGCCGCAATCCCGCACATTTCCGATGGCCTTGCTCAGCACCGCAAATTTCAGGTTCTCGCCTCTGGCGTCGGAACGGTAATTGGCGGTTCTCTCCCTGCGAATGCCCAGGGTCTGCGCGGTTTCCACTGCATCTATATTAGCACCGATGAACATAAATTCCCAGCCCCGTTCTTCCTGCTGGCGAATCATACGCTTCACCTCGCTGCTGCCGTATTTCCTGCTGGCATTCTCCAGGCCGTCCGTGGTGATTACAAAAAGGGTGTGCGCCGGCCGGTCCTCCTCCCGGATGTATTTGTGCACATTTTTGATATGATGCACTGCGTCGCCGATGGCGTCAATCAAAGCCGTGCAGCCTCTGGGACTGTATTCCTTCCGGGTCAGGCGCGGCACGCTGCCGATATCCATCCGGTCGTGGATCACCTGGCTGTAATCGTCAAAAACCACCGTAGAAACCAGAACCTCGCCCTCCTTTTCCTTCTGCTCCGCAATCATTGCGTTAAAGCCGCCGATGGTATCCTCCGAAACACGCTCCATAGAGCCGCTCATATCCAGTATAAAAACAATTTCCGTCAATCCTTTTTTCATGTGTTTTGCCTCCGTTTCTGCTGCACCGTCCGCAAAGGATTCCCGCAAAGATAACTTCCGGAATCGGATGCCCGCGAACAGTTTTCTTTTTGTTTACAGCTGCATTATAAACAAGCATCTGAGCGTACAGGTCAACTGCCGGTTGACATTTTTACCTATCTTTGAGAAAAGCTTTGTTCTTTCTTTTGTAGCTCTCCTTTTCTGATATTTAAAAGAAGAGAGCCTGTACAAGGCTCTCTTTTCTCCTTTTCTTTCTGTACGCGCTATTTTGCCTGCTTCATGGACAGGGAAATGCGGTTCTTTTTCAGGTTCACGTCCAGCACCACCACCTTGTCGATGTCGCCCACGGACACCGCCTCGCTGGGGTGCTTAATGAAGTTATTGCAGATCTGGGAAATGTGCACCAGTCCGTCGTGGTGCACGCCGATGTCCACGAACACGCCGAAGTCGATGACGTTGCGCACGGTGCCCTGCAGAATCATGCCGGGCTTTAAATCCTTAATGTCCAGCACGTCTTTGCGCAGCACCACCGGCGGCAGTTCTTCCCGGGGGTCGCGGCCCGGCTTGGACAGTTCCTTGGCGATATCCAGCATGGTGGGGATGCCGATGCCCAGCTTCTCCGCCAGTTTGGCCTTGCCCAGCTTGTCGATGCGGGCCAGAATGCCGTCCAGACGCTTTTCCCGCACGTCTTCTTCGGTGTAGCCCAACAGCTCCAGCAGCTTGCCCGCCGCACCGTAGCTTTCCGGATGCACGCCGGTGTTGTCCAGAATGTTTTTGCTCTCCGGAATGCGCAAAAAGCCCGCGCACTACTCGAAGGCCTTGGGACCCAGCTTGGGAACCTTTAAAATATCTTTGCGGGAGCGGAAAATACCGTTTTCCTCCCGGTATTTGACGATGTTTTTGGAAGTGGCCGCCGTAAGACCCGATACCCGCAGCAGCAGGGAGGGACTGGCGGTGTTGATGTCCACGCCCACCGCGTTGACGCAGTCCTCCACCACCCCGGTCAGGGTGCTTTCCAGCTGAGCCTGGGGCATATCGTGCTGG
>JAZUKP010000060.1:0-7485 GCA_045643345.1 Anaerovoracaceae bacterium
AGGGCTACTTCCCCAAGGAAGAACTGGCAACACTGCGTCAGCTGGGCAGCCACCTGCAGGGTCATCCGGACAGCGCCAAGTGCCCGGGCATCGACTGCTCTACCGGCTCGCTGGGCCAGGGGGTGTCTGTGGCCGTGGGACTGGGTATCGGCTTTAAGATTCAGAACCTGCCCAACCAGGTGTACGCCATCTGCGGCGACGGCGAGCTGCAGGAGGGGCTTTGCTGGGAGGCCTTTATGGCGGCGGCCCAGTATAAGCTGGACAACCTGACCGTGATTATCGACCGCAACGGTCTGCAGATTGACGGCAGGGTAGACGACGTAATGAGTCTGGGCAACCTGCAGATGAAGATGGAAGGCTTCGGTTTTGCGGTGGATACCATCGACGGTCACGATTTCGACCAGATTCTTTCCGCCCTGGACAAGAGCTGCGCCGGAAAGCCGCATTGCATTATTGCCAACACCGTAAAGGGTAAGGGCGTTTCATACATGGAAAATCAGGCCGGATGGCACGGCACCGCTCCCAACGCGGAGCAGCTGGCCGTGGCAGTGGCAGATCTGGGAGGTAAGTAAGATGGCAGAAAAGAAAGCAACCCGTGTGGGATACGGCGAGGCGCTGGCCGAGCTGGGCAAAAAATATAACGATGTTGTGGCCATCGACGCAGACCTCTGCGGCTCCGTGGGAACCAAGGAATTTGCCAAGCTGTTCCCGGAACGTCACATCGACCTTGGTATTGCAGAGCAGAACGGCGCCGGCGTAGCGGCAGGTCTGGCAAGAGCGGGACTGGTTCCCTTCTTCCACTCCTTTGCGGTTTTCGCCACCGGCAGAGCCTTTGAAATCATCCGCAACTCCATCTGCTATTCTCATATCAACGTAAAAATCGTGGGCAGCCACAGCGGCATTACTCCTGCAGCAGACGGGGGCACCCACGAAGCCATCGAAGACATTGCCATTATGCGTTCTCTGCCGGGCATGACCATTCTGGTGCCCTGCGACTACAACCAGGCAAAGCTGATGGTGGAACCTATGTACAAGCTGGACGGACCGGTTTACCTGCGGACTTCCCGGGAAGCCATGCCCATCTGCACCGCACCGGATGCACCCTTCGAAATCGGCAAGGTGCAGCAGCTGCGGGACGGCAAGGACGTGTGCATCGCGGCTACCGGCATTATGGTTGCCATTGCGCTGGATGCTGCGGAGCTTCTGGCAGCCAAGGGAATTTCCGCCAAAGTGGTGAACGTACACACCATTAAGCCTTTCGACGCGGAAGGCATTCGGGCAGCGGCGAAAGCCTGCGGCGGCAAGATCGTGGTCTGCGAAGAAGCCAGCGCCATCGGCGGTCTGGGCGAAGCAGCGGCCATGGCCCTGGTGGGCGTAGACGGCGTAAAGTTCCGCCACGTCAGCGTGGGCGACCGCTTCGGACAGTCCGGTTCCTGCAAAGATCTGCTGAACTACTACGGCCTGACTGCGGAAAACATTGCGCAGAAAGCGGAAGAAATTCAGTAAGGGAAAATTTACGGAGGAAAAATGTTAGAAATTAAGAATCTGTCTTTCCAGCCGGAAGGACAAAGACAAATATTAAAAGACATTTCGCTGACCGTTCCGGACGGCAAGCTGATCTGCCTGACCGGCCCCAACGGCGGCGGAAAAACAACCCTGGCCAAGATGATCGCCGGTGTGGAAACCGCCACCTCCGGAGAAATTCTGCTGGACGGCGAAAGCATCATCGGCCTGGACCCCACGGAAAGAGCCAAGCAGGGCATTTCCTATGCGTTCCAGCAGCCGGTTCGCTTTAAGGGCATTACCGTGCGTGAGCTTCTCTGCCTGGCCAAGGGCAGCACCGCCACGGAAGAAGAGCTGAAAAACGTACTGGAGCAGGTGGGCATGGAAGCTTCCGCTTATCTGGACCGGGGCGTGGACACCCATCTGTCCGGCGGCGAAATCAAGCGTATTGAAATTGCCAGCGTGCTGATGCGCGACTCCAAGCTCATCGTATTCGACGAACCGGAGGCGGGCATCGACCTCTGGTCCTTCAACAGCCTGATCCGGGTCTTCGAGAATCTGAGAGATTCCCGCAAGTGCTCCATGATCATCATCTCCCATCAGGAAAGAATTCTGTCCATCGCCGACGAAATCGCCCTGATTCAGGACGGAACCGTGGGCATCCACGGCGCCAGATCCGTAATCTTCCCGCTCATCTGCAAGAATGACTGCGAAGACTGCGACGATTGCTTTGTCAAGACAAAGGGGGAGGAGCAGAAATGAGCTATATCGAGAAAAAAGCGGTGGACAAAGAGACCGCAGAACTGCTGAAAACCGTTTCGGACGTAGACCTGAGCAGCTTTGAGGGCGCCTTTAATATCCGCTCCAACGGCGGCTGCCTGGGCAGACAGGATTCCGAAAACATTAAAATCGAAAACAAAGAAGACAATCCGGGTCTGGTGGTAAGAATTGCTCCGGGCACCAAGGGCGAAAAGGTTTTCGTGCCGGCCTGCATTACCGTGGGCGACTACGACGAGCTGGTATACAACGACTTTTACGTGGGCGAGGGCGCAGACGTCACCATCGTGGCAGGCTGCGGCATTCACACCGAAAACGGCGAAGAAGCCCGTCACAGCGGTATTCACCGCTTCTTCCTGGCCAAGGGCAGCAAGGCGCTTTACGAAGAAAAGCACATCGCATCCGGCGCGGAGCAGGTAAAGAAGGTCATCGACCCGATCACCGACGTGTATCAGGACGAGGATTCTTACTTTGAAATCGACTCCGTGCAGCTGGGCGGCGTTTCCAGCACCGACCGTAAAACCAAGGCGGTTCTGGGCGCAGGAGCAACCCTGGTCATCCGGGAGAGAATTTTAACCGACAACGACGAGGTGGCCAAAACCGAGTTCGAGGTTGAGCTGAACGGCGAGGGCTCCGGGGTGAACCTGATGAGCCGCTCCGTGGCCAGAGGCAACTCTCTGCAGGCCTATGAATCCAACATTATCGGCAATGCCAAGTGCTACGGTCACTCCGAGTGCGACGCCATTATTGCGGACCACGGCAGAGTGGATGCCAGCCCCAAGCTGATTGCCAACAGCGGCGACGCGGAACTGATCCACGAGGCCGCCATCGGTAAGATCGCAGGCGAGCAGATTTTAAAGCTGCGGACCCTGGGTCTGACGGAAGAAGAAGCGGAAGCAGCCATTGTGGACGGCTTCTTAAGATAAAGGCGGGAGCCGCCGCGGGCGGACGGCTTCGTGCAATCGTTTTGCAAAAATCCCGGCAAAGTCCGGGATTTTGCTTTGGAGAGGTTCTGCGGGATGCTCCGGGATTTTTCGGATTTTGCGGGGCGCTTCGGGCAATAAAATTGTTGTATAAAAAAACCCGCGTTCAAGACGCAGGGTTGGTTTCTGCAGAAGCCCGAAAGGAGTCATTCTTTTGGGGGTTCCTCTTTTTTGCAAATCAATACGATGCCCATAATGATGACCGCGGCGGACAATAATAGCGGAATCGTAAGCTGTTCAAAGTATTTGCCGACGGTTGGCCAATGTTCACGATACAGTTGTTCTATATAGAAGTTTGTATACGCTAAAGAATAGATTAGCGAAAATCCTATCAACCCCAACGCGGTAACGATATATCCTGTTTTTTTCATTTCCCTTTTCCCCCTTTTGAAGAGTTTGCTATTAAAAACAAGCATATCCATATTTTGCTATATATCGAGGGTTGTGTCAATATTTATTGTAAAATGGAAGTTTATTCATTCACTGGATAGGATATTCATATTCCCTTACTCCGCAATATCAATGTAGAAGCGGTCCAGGGTCACGTCTTCTCCTTGTATGCCGCTATGCAGACTGATATTCTCATTTTGCAGTGAAATTTGAAAAGAATTCACCCAACGACTTAGAAACATCGCTGATGGGCACACAAAATTGGATAAAAAAGTGCTTCGCCCGAGAAAAAATGTGCCCAAGAATCGTCATGGCAAACGAATGGGTGAAAGAAAATCCTTCGATACGGCACAAGTTTGTGCCCATCAACCGTATCTGCAGACAGTTGGGTGAAGACATGGAAAAAGCGGGTCAAAAAAATGTACCCAACAATGGTAGCTACCGGTGATTGGGTGAAAACATGCGACTCCCGCGCAGGATACTGCTCATTTCAAAGATTGAAGGAATACCCAGAAGGATTGATATTCTGTCCATTCGGTTTCGCGGCTCCATTGGGCGAGGTCGTAAACCTTGCATTGGACCATATCTTCCGCGGAGATGTGTTTAATGTTCGATAAGTCCGGCGCAGGCTCCGTGTGTAAAATATAGCAGAGTCCCCGCGTTGTATCGAGCAGTTCGTATCTTGCAAGAATCCGGCCGTTTTCCCGGTACGCGGTAATGAAGAATCTTCCGTCTTCGGAAGCGGTTTCGTAAACGAACGGAAATTCGCCGGAGAAAGAATCCGCAGAGACCCCTTCGGTGTAATAACGAAACAGCGCCAGTTTTTCGGATGCGGATAAGGGAGATTCTGTAGGAAAGGCCTCAAGGGAGGACGCTTTTTTCCATCCTTTCGCCATCGCCCAGTTGCGGATAGGGTAAACAAAGGGCTGGGACAGCAAAACCAGGAGGATTGTGGTCACCAGGCAAATGCTTAAAAACCGAACTTGTTTTCGGCTCTTTTTCTTTTCGCCGGAAGAAATACGGATTACCGAAGAAATTGCATTCTGTACGTCTTCTTTAGCATATTCTTTATCCGCTGGAGAGTGCTTTCTGCATTGCATAACTTCCATCAAGGTCAGTCCGAAGACGGCGGCGATATCTTCCAGCTTCGTAATTTCCGGAAGGCACAGCCCTCTTTCCCATTTGCTGACCGCGGATTTGCTGACATATAATTTTTCGGCAAGTTCGGATTGTGTTAAGTTGTTTTCTTTTCTCAGATCTGTCAGAAACGGACCAAATTCTTCTGGCTTCATAAGTTTCGCCTCCGGCTACATCGTAAGCGTTTCGGTTCAAAAAAGAAAGCGACCTGTGGTTGACAGGGCGATTGCCGCGTGATTTCGTTTATTGCCCGTCTGTCTTCGGTTCCGCAATATCAATGTAGAAGCGGTCCAGGGTCACGCCTTCCCGGTGGTCGAAGACCTGCTCGCAGAAGACGCCGCCGTTGGCCAGAATGGTGCGCCGGCTGGCTTCGTTGTCCGGCAGGGCGCAGATGTAGGCCCGGCTGACGCCCCGGCCGTATTTCAGGTAGGTCAGGGCCTTTTGCAGCATTTTTTTGGCGTATCCTTTCCGCCGCTCCGCAGGGCGCACGGAATAGCCGATGTTGCCCACGAAGGCCAGAGGGTGGCTGTCCGGGATGACATGAATCTGAATCATGCCCACCAGTTGGTCGTCGGACTTGCGGATCATCATCAGCAGGGTGCCCCGGATCCCGTTTTCGCCCAGGTTCCGCAGGGGATTGCCCCATTCGTAGGCGTAATCCACCCATTCCGCGGGGTCCGGCATTCTTTTCAGGGACAGGCAGCCGTCCAGCGAGCTGCCCGCGGCCAGCATTTCGTCGCGATAGGCGGCAATCTGGTCTGCGTAACGGATGTTTGGCTCGATCAGGAAGAAGTCGTCTAAAATTTCCGGGTTGTGAGGGACGTCCGGACGCACGTATTCTACGGTGAACTTTTCTTCCACCACCCGGCAGTCCTCCGGGCATTCGATGTGAAGCGCGGCCAGATCCGGCTGTCCGCATTCGGCGAGATGTTTCAGCGCGGCCAGATCCGGCTGCCAGTATGCGGCATGAATTTCCCGCCAGGATGCCAGGTTGCGATCCTCTTCACCCTCCGAAAAACCGTGATATTCCGACACCCGCAGGAAGGGCTCCGTCTTGACCTCAAAGTTGCGCACGACGCACACCGGCTCCTGCCAGGAATTCAGAAGAACGCTGTACTCCCGGTCGCCGGGAAGGGGCT
Organism: Anaerovoracaceae bacterium; assembly: GCA_045643345.1. Classification (GTDB taxonomy): domain Bacteria; phylum Bacillota; class Clostridia; order Peptostreptococcales; family Anaerovoracaceae; genus RUG13409. Next base: position 5,930 of record JAZUKP010000060.1, read on the forward strand.
CGTTTTCCGCTAGATAACCCTCGTAGAGGGAGGCTGTGCCGAACTTTTTGCCCTCCAGCACCAGCTGCAGCAGCTCGTCCGCGGCGGGACCCCCATCGCAAAATGCCCAGGCGCTGTGGGAAGCATCGGGATTTACATTCTTTTCTTTGCAAAATTCGGCCCAGAACGCCTCGGCGGCCGGGTTAGGTTCTTCGCAGCATGCCTGGGCGGCAGGGGTTTGGTCTGAGCCGCCGGCTCCGGCGTCCGGACAGATATCCTCGCAGGGCGCCTCGCCGCCGCCTTGCGCCGGCAGGGGCAGTTCGTATAATTCAAAATCCATAATGCCGGTATCTTCGTAAAACAGGGTGACCTTCTCTCGGAACGCAAACCCCATGGACTCGTACAGCCGGTTCGCCGGAAGGTTCCCCGACAGCACGTCCAGCCGGACGGCCTTCTGACCGCTGCGCCGGGCCAGGTCGATGGCAAACTTCACCATCTTTTTGCCAATGCCCTCGCCCTGCCGGTCCGCCGCCACGCCCAGCATGTGCAGCACAAAGACCTGTTCTTTTGGCGCGTCCACGGCCCAGGCCACTTTTTCGTAGCCCTCCGCCGCCTCGTGATTGACCCGCATGGCCGCCAGGATTTTGCCGGGGATTTTCCGGGCGGTTGCCGCACCGGATTCTTCGTGAGCGGTTGTTTCGCCGGTTTCTTCGCAGATATACAGATCGCCGGCATCCAGCGCCGCGCGCAGATCCCGGGGGTCAGGATAAATGCCTTTCTTCCACTTGGGGTGGTAGGGCCGTCCTTCCATGTCGTCGATGAGCCGGTTGTAAAAGTCCAGCACCTGTTCGTATTCGCTTGGTTTTGCTTGTCTGATCATAGTTGTTTCTGTCCGTGTGCACATAGTGGTTTTACTTGTTTATGCACAGTTCCTTCTGCCGGTTTTAGCGGCGTCGTTTTTCGGCCGCGCTCTCTGCAGCCGCGCGATTGTCTTTACTATAGACGAAACCCGGGTCTCTGGCAAGTCTGCCTCAGCCTTTCTGCAAGGCAAATGCTCATAAATGTGCCGTAACTCGCGATTTAGGATACTGCAGTTTTTGAAAAACGCTCATAAAATGGGTCAAACTGCGATTTTATGAGCAAATTGCGGTGGCTCTAGTGCTCATAAATTTTGAAAAGCGGAGCTTTTAGGAGCATCCGCGGCCAGAAAAACGAGAATAAATACAAAAAAAGTGCTCATAAACACGAGAAATCCCACGATTTATGAGCACTTTTTGTTTTTCAGAGATTATGCGATGCTCATAAACGTCTGGTTTTGCATCATTTATGAGCGTTTTTGCGCATCGGCAAGTCCTCCGACGGGCCAGCCTTACCGCAGCATGTCACCTGGCTCCAAAAGGACGGGCCAGCTTTACTGCGGTATGTTCACCTGGCCTACAAAGAGGGGCAGGTCGTCCTGCATGGTAATGGCGAACACGAAGGGCCGGTCCACGATAAATTCGATTTCCTCCGGGGGCATGGCCGTACCGGCGTACTCCATCACCAGGGTGAAGGCCGCCGCTTCGCAGCCTTCCTCG
>JAZUKP010000061.1:0-8382 GCA_045643345.1 Anaerovoracaceae bacterium
CCCTCTTCCAGAATCCGGTTTGCAATGGCCACTGCCGCAGAATATCCGGTGGCGTACTGGAATACATAGTAATTGTAGAAGAAATGAGGAATTCTTGCCCATTCCAGCGCAATACCCGGGTCGGAAACCATTTCCGGACCGAAGTAGAGCTTGTTCAGCTCCAGATACTTTTCGCAGAGGGCATCCGCGGTCAGGCTTTCGCCGTTTTCCACCATCCTGCCCATCATCAGTTCAAATTCCGCGAACATGGTCTGGCGGTACAGGGGTCCCTTGAAGGAATCCACGAAATGATTGATCAGCGAGGCTCTTTCGTTCTTGTCTTCGGTGTTCTGCAGCAGGTACCTCATCAGCAGCACTTCGTTGCAGGTGGAAGCCACTTCCGCCACGAAAATCACGTAATCGCTGGTGTTGATGGGCTGATACTTTGTGGAATGATAGCTGTGCAGCGCGTGACCCATCTCATGAGCCAGAGTGAACATGCTGTCCAGGTTGCTGTTGTAGTTCAGCAGCACATAGGGGTGGGGACGGGAGTTTCCGGAAGAATAAGCGCCTCCCCGCTTGCCTTCGTTTTCATACACATCGATCCAGCGGTTTTCAAAGCCTTCCTTCAGCAGGTCGGTATAGTCTTCGCCCAGCACGACCAGTGCCTTCAGCACGGTTTCCTTGGCTTCTTCGAAGGGAATCTTCTTGGCCGCGTCCTTTACAATGGGAGCGTACACGTCGTACATGTGCAGCTTCTTTACGCCCAGCATTTTCTTGCGCAGCCCCACGTATTTGTACATGGGCTCAAAGTTATTGTGCACCGCCTCAATCAGGTTGGTGTAAACGCTGGTGGGAACTTCGGTTTCGTCCAGGGCAGCTTCCAGAGTGCTGCCGTACTTGCGCGCGTTGGCGAAGTATTTTAGCTGACGGAACTGACCGTCCAGGCTGGCTGCGATGGTATTGCGGTATTCACCCAGATGCTTGTAATAGGTCTTGAAGACCTTCTTGCGGAACTTCTGATGGGAGTCTTCCAAAAGCAGGGTCAGGGTACCGTTGGTCAGGGGATGCTTCTTGCCCTTGGCGTCTTCCACATCGTCCCACTTCAGGTCCGCATCCGTCAGCATGGAATTGATGTTTTCCGCAGCTCCGGCAATTTCTCCGGCACCGGCCAGCAGCGCTTCCTCTGCGGGGCTTAAAATATGGGCAGCCGCTTTGCGGACTTTATCGATATTTCTCTTGTAGGTGACCAGCTCCGGAACTTCCTGATAGAAGCTTTCCAGGGTTTCTTCCGGAATCTGCATCATTTCCGGATCCGCAAAGGCGGCGGCACTGCCGATGCTTACCATCAGCGTGGTTGCCTTGCCCCGGAAATCCTGGTACTTGCTGTTGGCGGTGTCTTCGTCCCCCTTCTGGGAGGCATAACTGCTCAGCTTGGAAAGGCGCACTTCCAGTTCATCGCTGATGCGATAGTATGCCAGCAGGTTTTCTGCGCTTTCGCCCAGCTTTCCCTGCAGAGCGGCAATCTTTTCCGGAAATGCCTTCAGGGCTTCCAGCTCTTCCAGCCAGGCTTCGTCGCTTTCAAATATATCTTTCAGGTTCCAGGTAAATTCTTCCGGAACTTCGCTTCTCTTTAAAATCTTTTCGCTCTTCATCTTTCGGCCTTTCTATTCTACGATAATTCTGTCGCTGTCCTCGATGCGGATCAGAGAGGAGTAGTAGGTTTTCAGGGCTTCTGCCGCATAGACGGTGTCCTTGCAGCCTGCGGTTTCGTAGCAGGAATGCATGGCCAGCTGAGGCAGACCGATGTCCACCGCATGGAGGGACACCTGCACGTTGGAGATGTTGCCCAGAGTGCCGCCCCCCGCCATGTCGCTGCGATTGGCAAAGACCTGGGTGGGTACCTGCGCTTTGACACAGATTTCCTTGAATACCGCCCGGGAGAAAGCGTCCGTAGTGTAGTGCTGAGCCGCGTTTTCCTTGATGACCACGCCCCGGTTCATAAAACACTTGTTGACGCCGTCGGAGAATTCCGGATGGTTGGGATGCACCGCGTGGGCGTTGTCGAAGCTGACCATGAAGGACTTCGCCAGGGCCGTCCGCAGCTCCTCGCTGCTTTTGCCCAGGCAGCCGTTGATTCTGCCCACGGTATCCTTCAGGAAGGTGGACATGGCGCCCTGCTTGGTGTTGGAACCCACCTCTTCGTTGTCGAAGCAGGCGTATACGTTGATGCAGCCCGGATTTTCCGCAGTCAGAAAGCCCTCCAGCGAGCTGAAGGCAGCCTGCAGATCGTCCAGCTTGGGGGCGGAAACGAATTCCTCCGCATAGCCCCAGATTTCCGGAGTCTGACGGTTCACCAGGAAAAGATCCTTGGCCACGATGGCTTCCGGATTCACGCCCAGTTCGCCGGCGATCATTTTATCGAAATCACCCTTTTTCAGTTCTCCCGCAGAGAACAGGGGGCACAGATCCACGGCCCGGTTAAAGGCAAAACCGCTGTTTACGTTCCGGTTCATGTGGATGGCCACGCTGGGGATTAAAAGAATGTCTTTGTCTATGGAAAGCAGCCGGGAAACCACCGCACCGTCTTCTTTTACCAGCACTCTGCCGGCTACGGAAAGGGGCTTGTCCAGCCAGGTATAATCGATCATGCCGCCGTAGGCTTCCACGTCCAGGCGCAGATATTCTCCGGGACCCGCCAGCTCGGCTTCCGCCTTTACCTTGTAGGTGGGAGAATCGCAGTGGCTGGCCGCAAACTGGAAATGGTAATCCTTCCGTTCCGCCGGAATATCAAAGGCGATGACGCTGGAATTGTTGCGCACGGTATAGTATTTTCCGGCGGAAAGCTTCCAGACTTCACTTTCCTTCAAACGTGTAAAGCCCGCCTCCTCCAGCGTTTTTCCGATGACTGCCGCCGCGTGGAACACGGAGGGCGAAGCGTTGATAAAACCGATCAGTTTTTCATTCAGATCTTTCATAGCAAAGCCTTTCTATCTTTCGTAATAACGGATATCTATTTTTTCGCCGCAGTCAATCTCGGCGCAGCTTCCGCAAATAATGGGCATGGCCGGGGGAAGATGTCCCAGGTCCGCGTCCAGAATGATGGGAAGACCCATCTCTCCCAGCACGTCCAGCACGGCCTTTCGGTGATCCAGTCCCCCGAAGTCCTGACCGAACAGCCGGGGACGTCCGAACAGGAAGCCGGATGCCCGGTCGAACCAGCCGGCATGCTTCAGATGCCAGAGTGCCCGGCGCAGGTCGAAGGGGTTGTAATCGCAGCATTCCAGGAACCACAGCACCCCGTCTTCCCGGTATTTTTCGTTGAATGCCGCCACCCGGTCAAAACCGGTGCCGGCCAGATTGTTCAGCACGTCGATGCAGCCGCCCAGAAGCCGGCCCTGCAGATGCAGCTGCTCCTGCGGTATTTTGCCCAGATATGCCCCGAAGCAGGCATCCTCCGTGCAGTTATAGGGTGCGTAAGTATTCTCCGGCCCTTTCAGCTGATTGATTTCCCAGCTTTTGTAGCTGCTGACGCTGCGCTTTCCCCGGAGCACGTCCAGGGCATCCCACACCGCGGGGTGCCAGACCGATGCACCGAAATCCGAAGCATTGGGACCGTAGATCGAGGCCGTGTCGCAGAGCGTGGTCAGAAGGAAACTGAAGTTGGTATTGTCCGAATAGCCCATAAACCACTTGGGTTCCGCCTCCCGGATGCGCGCAAAATCCACAAAATCCATGGTTTCGCACATCAGTTCGCCGCCGCCCACGGAAATGAGCACGTCGTTTTCCGCCCGGCAATACCACTCCGTCAGCTCCTCGCCGCATTTGTCCGGAGAATTGGAAATACCGACCCCGAGGCCCGCATAGCAATTCGGGCCGAGGTCGGCTTCAAATCCGAGTTCCTTCAGTTTTCTGATCGCTTCCGGAAGCAGCGACGCATAGGGCTCGATGCTGGCGCCGTAGGACGGTGCCGCATAACCTATGGTTCCCCCGAAAGAAAGATTCCTGGGATACCGCATCACTTACCTGCAATAATCAGAGTTCTGCCGCCCACCACATCCTTCAGCAGGGCGTTCAGCAGCGACTTGATTCTTTCGTCTGCCAGCTTATACAGCTGAGTTTTATCCGCGTTCTCTTTAAAATCGTTTTCCGCAGCACCGATGGCCGCCGTAATATCCGAGCTGTCCTTCCAGTTGAAAAGCGCTTTCTTCTCGTTGTAAAACCGTACGCTGGAAGAATCGATCTGCACGGAAATCAGCTCCGCGGCAGGCACATACACCGTAACAGCCTCCTCCGTCACATCCACGTCCACCTCGGAAAGACTGATGCCCGCCTTGGCCGTGGCCCGGTAATACATGGAAAAGCTCTTCTGGGTAATGAGAGGAATGGCGCCGTCTTCGAATTCAATAAAGCCGCCGTAAATATACTCTGCGGTGGCAAATTCGGAAATACCCTCCATCTTGCTCTTTACGTACTCCGCATCGATTACCGGAAGCTCATCCTCCTGAGACTGGCGAATCTTGTATCCGCCAAAACAGGCTGCTCCAGCGATAATCAGCACTACCAGCACAGCAGCAAACGTTCTTTTCATAAGTTATCTCCCCAATCCCGATCTCATTCGATCAGCAGTTTTCGCCCTCTTCATGACAATGGCAGCCACCCTCGTGCTCTTCGCCGCATTCGTGGTCCTCGCCGCAGCAGCCGCCCTCTTCGTGATGATGGTGGTCGCAGTTGGCGGATTCGGAATAGTTCAGCTTTCCGGCAAGATAGGCTTCTACCGCAGCGTCCGCAGGACCGTGAACGCCTGCACAGAGCTTAATGCCCGCCTGCGCAATGGCCATCTGGGCACCGCCGCCGATGCCTCCGCAGATCAGCACATCCACGCCGCCGTTCCACAGCAGGTTGGCCAGTGCCTCATGACCGTAACCATTGGTTCCGTAAACACCGGACTTTACCACCTTTCCGTCTTCCACCTGATACAGCTTGAACAGTTCGGTGTGACCGAAGTGCTGGAATACCTGACCGTTTTCTTCATAAGTTACAGCAATAAGCATAAATTTTTTCCTCCGATATATTTTTTCTTTCTTCCAGTATTATACCAAATAGTGAAGAAAATATAAATTATTTATAATCTCCGGATAAAATCCCGGAAACATACGCCGCAAATTCCCGGACATAGTATTGGGGAAGAAGAAATTTCTTCCCTACCACACCCAGATAGCTGGTGTTCTCCAGTCCTGCCGCCCGGGCAAACTTGTCCGCCCGGAAAAGATGGAAGGAAGAAGACACCACGACCACGGAATCTCCGTCCCGGTAACCCGCCGCCCGCATCAGCTCCAGCGCATAAAGAAAATTTTCTTTGGTGGAGGTGCTTTTTTCCTCCGTTAAAATGCGCTCCTCGGAAATTCCTGCGGCAATCAGCCGCTGCCGGGCCGCGGCACCCTCGGAAACCGGTTCATCCGCCCCTTTGCCGCCGGTGGTTACGATGACTGCGTCCGGATGCTCTTTGGCATACGCCGCCGCACCGTCGATCCTTCGGGCAAATTCAAAAGATACGTTGCCCCTGTTCACCTTTGCACCCAGCACGATCACCCACCTGCCGTCGGGCGCGGGCTCCGACCGGCTCATGCGGATGACCTTTCCCTCAAAAACGCAGAAAACCGTCAGGCAGAGAGCTGCCAGCAGCACCAGGCAGATTTTCAGCCCACGGGACCGGGAAAGCAGCCACTTCCAGAGCAGTCCCAGCACAATCAAAAAAGCGCCGAAGATAAGGAAGGCAAAGTTAAACCAGCTGGACGAACCGATCACGGATACTACCGCCTGCCCGTACAGGCAGGAAACGATGCCTGCTGCAATCCACAAAAGTGAACCCCATTTTCTGCGCTCCCCATTTTCTTTCTTCATCCCTTTCCCCCGTTTCTTATTTTTCCTTTTCCCGCTTTAAACGGAATTCCACGGAACGCCGCAGATAATCGGTAAAGTCCTCATCCCGGCTCATGGCCTTTTCCGGATTGTCGGACAGTTTAGCCACCGGTCTGCCGTTGACGTACTGCAGCTTGATGACGATATTCAGTGCGTTTTCACTGGTATCGTTGGAGCAGAAGGTACCGATGCCGAAGGACACCTTGGTCTTGTCCTTGAAATAGTCGTACAGGCCCTGTGCCCGGTCGAAATCCAAGCTGTCGGAGAACAGCAGAAGCTTGGTTTTCGGATCTACACCGTACTTTTTGTAGTGTGCGATCATCTTTTCGCCCCAAACGTAGGGGTCGCCGCTGTCGTGACGCACGCCGGTATAGTTGTTCACCATGGAGTGATTGAAGTCCAGCAGGAACAGATCCGTGGTGACCGTATCCGTCAGCGCGGTTCCGTTGTCGCCCTTGTACTCGTTGTACCAGTCTTCCATGGCGTAGTGGTTGGTGTAAGCCAGCGGAATGGAATCGATACCCTGATACATCTGCACGAATTCGTGGGCGTAGGTACCGATGGGGGTCAGATTGTACTTCTTTGCCAGGTACACGTTGGAGGTACCCACGCAGTTTTTGGTTTCGGAAGTAAGTCTTCTTACCACCACGTCCTCCCATTCCCGGGAAAGTCTTCTGCGGCAGCCGAATTCCGCAAAGGTAAAGGTATATTTTCCGCTGTTGAAATCTTTAATCTTTTCATCCAGCCGTTCTTCCGCGGAACGCAGCAGTTCATCGTAGTCGTAGTTCAGGCGGAAATATACTTCGTTGACGATTTCCAGCAGATAAATCTCGAACTGCATGGCAGAGAACAGAGGTCCCTTTACCACCACGGACAGTTCGCCGTTTTCGGAAAGGCTTGTGCTGACGTATTCCCGCAGCGGGTGCCACAGCTTCAGGAATTCCACGTAGTCATCCTTGATAAAACGGATGGAGCGCAGATAATCCAGCTCGTCCTGCCGGAAATACAAAGAGCAGAGATAATCGATCTGAGCGTCGATTTCCTCCAGCATTTCCTGCGTAAAGACCACGCCCTCGTTTCTGCACTTGAAATAATACTCGCCGATCAAGTCGGTATGCTTGTGGAAGATGACCTGATCCATGTTGAATTTGTACAGGTCGGTGTCCAGAAGAGAAGTTACGATAGGATCCAGTTTCATGTCCGGTCCCCCTTTCAAATACTCTCGGTAATAATGTTATCCCGGGATGCCAGCACGATTTCCCGCAGGGTATCGTACAGGTCCCAGAGTTTTGGATTGGTGTATTTCTTCCAGCTTTCAAAATCGTTTCCGCAAAAGAATTCACGCATCTGCGACGCTGAAATTTCAATACTTTTCGGAATATACAGTTCGGAGATGATCAGATCCGCCACCCCATCGAACCAGTCGATTCTGCGGGATTCCTTGCCGGAAATCAGAAGGTCCGGCAGCATGCCCACCTTCTCTTCCACGTTCCGCAGCACGTAATCTCCCCAGCGGGAATTGTTGCCCACGCCGATGTCCGGCAGCGGATAGATCAGGATCTTATCCCCGAAGAGCCGGAAAAGAAGTTCCCGCCGCAGCTCATAGGAAAAAGGATTCTTGTTGGTGCCGGATTCCTGGGAAGATCCCACGAATACCGCCACCCGGTCGCAGAGTTCCAGGGCTTTTTCGATCATTTCCTCGTGACCCGTATGAATATTCTGAAAGCGGCCCACGATTATGCCCAATTTGTAAGGTTTTTCGTTCATCTAAAATTCTCCCGGATCAAAGGACGGCATCAGCTGCAGTTTAAAAAGGTTATTCCGGTGCATCCGGTCGATTTTTTCTTTTTTATCCAAATCTTCGATCTCGCCGGTGCGGATATAGCGATCCAGTTCCGCATAGGTAAAGCCCAGATTGTCTTCGTCGGTTTTGCCGCAGAGACCGTCGATGGGCACCTTGTCCACCAGCACGTCCGGAAGACCCAGCACCCGGCCCACTGCCTTTACCTCCGCCACCGTCAGATGACAGCAGGGTGAAAAGTCTCCCGCAGCGTCGCCGTAGCGGGTGGAATAACCTACCCAATCCTCGGACAGGTTGCAGGTGTTGGCCACCCGGCCGTTATGGCTCTGGGACACCGCGTAAAGTGCCGCCATGCGGATTCTGGGCGGAAGATTGGTACTGCTCTGGGTGCTCAGCTCGAAGGGAATGGCCGCCTTCAGCCCTTCCACCGCCGCCTGAATGTTTACGGTATAGCTCTGAATGCCCAGGTGGCTCACCAAAAGCCGGGCCATGTCAATATCGTGCTGCACGCCGCAGGAAGTCGGAGGCCAAGCGGTCTTAGGAAGACAAAGTTGGTCTGCAACTCCTTGGCTCACAGAACGACATGGCTACGATCCGACTTATGTTTACGGTATAGCTCTGAATGCCCAGGTGGCTCACCAAAAGCCGGGCCATGTCAATATCGTGCTGCACGCCGCAGG
>JAZUKP010000062.1:0-16933 GCA_045643345.1 Anaerovoracaceae bacterium
AGAAGACTATTTAAAGACAATCCGTGCCATCGAAAGCGCGGCAAAAGAAGGCTCCAAGTAAGCCTTTTTTCATGGTGTTGTCCACGATCAATTGAGAACCTCACACCTGTGATTCCCGGACGGGAGCAGAGTGGGAGTAGACGCAAACAAACTCGCCAACCATTGAAATTTCAATGGTTGGCATTTTTTATTTTCTGCTGCAGCCAGCCCTTTGTTGTGGCTTTGTTATAAAAATGATATAATGCACAAAATAACCTGTTTTTTTAGGAAGATTATGAATTGAGCTGAATAAAAAGAAGCTGTTTCGGCTTGAAAATACTTACGGAGGACCTATGAAAGAACGCCGGACAATTAAGGCAGAAATTGCGCAGCGTAATTACGAGATTCCTTCAAGGTTCATGTCGGGGGTAAACCATATCCTTACCACCTTTATGGGAAAGAAGTATCGCTGCAATTACAATATTATCGACGACATCAACAAGGAAGAGGGCCCGGCATTCGTCATTTTCAACCATCTTTCCCGGTTTGATCACATTTTTTTGAACCAGATTATGCACCCGCGGCGCTACAATATCGTGGCGGCTCACAACGAATTTTTCCGGGGCGGCCAGCATTTTCTCTTCAAAATCGGCAACGTAATTCCCAAGACCAACTTTACCATCGACAAGACCACCATGAAGGCCATCAAAAAGATTATCGGCCAGGGCGGTACCGTCTGCTTTGCGCCGGAGGGCATGACCCCCATGGACGGCAAGAATCATCCGGTGGTTCCCGGCACCGGCAGACTTTTTAAATACTACAAGGTTCCGGTTTATCAGGTGGAGCTGCGGGGACAGTTTATGGTAGCTTCCAAGGTCTGTCTGGACGAGCGGCTGGGCGGGGAATGCTTTGCTGCCATCCGAAAGCTCTACACCCCGGAAGACCTGGAGCGGATGAACTGCGAGGAGATCGAGGCAGATTTAAACAATCGCTTCCGCCACGACGAATTCCAATGGCAGAAGGAGCATCATTACAAATACAAGATGAAGGGCCAGTCCTGTAAGAATCTGGAGGACCTTTGCTTTATGTGTCCGTCCTGCAGAAAATACTTTACCATGAAGAACCAGGGTGACCGGATTTTCTGCACCGCCTGCGGCAACGGTACCTATATGGACGAGTATTACGATTTTCAGCCCTTCGAGGGCAGCACGGTTCCGGAAACGCCCTCGGAATGGTGCGACATGGAGCGCATGGATATTATCAAGGCCATCCGGGCCGACGAAAACTATTCCTTCTCCATCCGGGTTAAGCTGGGAAAGCTGCCGGATTTTAAGCCCACCAAGGGCAGCGAAACCAGTGTGCCCTGCGGCGAAGGGGTGGTGACCGTCGACCACAGCGGCATGCATTTTGAAGGCACCAAGGACGGCGCGCCCTTTGCATATACCCGGACCTACGACAAGCTCTTTACTATTTTGTCTGCCCTGGATTTTAAGTATTTCGACCTGTATTTCGGCACGGATTATTACGATTTCTTCCCGGAGGAGGGCGAAGAAGGCAAGGTGGGTTACATCCAGCTGCTGGTGGAAGAGATGCACCGGCTCCACGCGAACAAGCTGAAAAACTTCCCCTGGAACGAATATATGTACGAATAGCGGCAGGAGGCGCTTGCCGCCGGGATGCTTCCGGCGCCGGGCAGAAACGAAATGGAAAAGGATAAACAACAGTCAAAAAAGATATTGTATTGTACGGGACGCTCCAAAGAGAAGCCGCTGGTTTACGTGCTGCGGGGCAAAAACGGAGACCTTCTGATCGACACCGGCGATCGGTCGGTTACCCATCAGGTGGACCGCTGGATTCGAAAAAACGGATTTCAGATTAAGTGGATTTTTCTTACCCACGGACACTTTGACCACACCTGGAACGCGCAGTTTTTTAAGAGAAAATACGGCGCGGAGGTGATTCTGCACGAAAAGGACCGGGATCTTTTCTGCCTGGATGAGCCGTCGCGGCTGTATTCCTCTGCGGAGAAGAATAACCGGCTGACGGCGGCGGCCAATAAGCTGCTCTTCGGCACGGTGGGCCCGTTCTGCAAGGTGGACTATTTTTTAACGGACGAGGACACCGATTTTTTGCGCAGGCTGGGCTTTGATGCGGAGGTGGTCATGCTGCCGGGGCATACGGCGGGCTCCATGGGAATTCTCTGCGGAAGAGTCCTTTATTCCGGGGACGCGGTTTCCGCCAAGGGCGGCGATTATTTTACCGCCATGTTCGGCGAGCAGGTGGATAATATTTATGAAAGTGAAAAGAAAATATTTTCCCTCAACCCGCTGGTTATCGCGCCGGGGCACGGGCAGCTGATCATTAACGAAAAAGCCTTCCCGGGTTGAAAAATGTTGCGTTAAGTTAAAAAAAACTTATTATTTTTGTTGACTGAAAACAAAATATGTAGTACACTTGAAAAAAACTTGAAAGAAGAAAATATGCATAATTATTTCGTCCTTATTATTGAAGTCATGATTATCATCATTATTCGCCTGGTCATTGCCGGGACAAATAGTGAAAGACTTTAATTGTAAGATTCTGAAATCGAAAACAAGCACCGAAAGCAAAAAGGGACCTGCAATTAAAAAGCGGGTCCCTTTCGTTATACCACAGCATCCGAAATCACAGATCGGCAGGAGAATCACAAAATGAAAACCATTAGAATCAGCGATATCAGTATGAAGCAGAAGAACGCAGCGCAGCTCACCTTCCGGGAGAAGCTGGAGCTTGCCAAGCTTTTGGATCGTCTGGAGCTGGACGTAATAGAAATGGCAGGTCTCGGCACGGGCCGGGGCGATACGCTGCTGGTCAAGTCTGTGGCGCAGTCCGTCAAAAATTGCATAATTGCAGTGCCTGCGGGGCTGAAAAAGGAAAGCATAGAAGCTGCCTGGGATGCGGTAAAGGATGCTGCGCACCCGCGGCTTCAGGTGGTTTGCCCGGTAAGCTCGGTGCAGATGGAATACCTGCTGCATTTGAAGAGCGATGCGGTAAAGGCGGCGGTGGAAGAGGCGGTGGCCTTCTGCCGGTCTCTCTGTCCGGACGTGGAATTTGTCGCCGACGACAGCGCAAGGGCGGAAGCGTCCTTTTTGTACGAGCTGCTTTCCGCCGCAATCGATGCAGGGGCAAGGCTGGTAACGCTTTGCGACAATGCGGGCAATATGCTTCCTGCAGAGTTCGCTTCCTTCCTGAAGGATGTTTTTGCAAATGTCCCCGGGCTTTCCCATGGGGCGGAGCTGGGGGTAAGATGCGCGGATCAGCTTTCCATGGCGGATATCTGCAGCATTGAAGGCGCATTCTGCGGCGCCGCCGAGATTAAGGCAAGCACTCACCCGGAGGATAACGCCTCCGTGGCGGACGTTGCAAAAATACTGCAGTCCAAGGGCGAAGAAAAGGGCTTTTGCTGCAGGCTGCGCAGCGTGGAGCTGCAGCGGGTGCTTTCCCAGATAGACCGGATCTTTACGGAAACCAAAAAGAAGAACACCCCCTTCGAGGACGGGGTGCGGGACGAGGAAGAAAAATTCTTTACCGCAAACGATACCCCGGAAACCATCGCCCTGGAGGTAAGACGCCTGGGCTACGATCTTTCCGACGAAGACAGCGAGCGGGTGTACGAGACCTTTAAATCCATAGCGGACAAGAAAGAAAGCGTCAGCACCAAAGAGCTGGACGCCATGGTGGCAAGTTCGGCGCTGCAGGTGCCGCCCACCTATAAAATTGATCATTACGTAATCAATACGGGCAATATTATTACCGCAACGGCCCACATGCGGCTGACCCGGGACGGAAAGCTTCTGGAAAGTGTTTCCGTGGGGGACGGACCCATAGACGCCGCCTTCCTTGCCATCGAGCAGATTACCGGTCACCATTACGAGCTGGACGATTTCCAGATTCGGGCCGTAACCCAGGGCCGCACCGCCATGGGCGAAACCATCGTAAAGCTTCGGGCCGGAGGCAAAATCTATTCCGGCCGGGGACTTTCCACGGACATTATCGCATCCGGAATTCTTGCATACGTTAATGCACTGAACAAAATCGTATACGAGGAGGAGAACGCATGAAGCTTTCCTTTTCTACAAGAGGCTGGAAGAGTCTTTCCTGGGAGGAACTGAAGGATCTTGCCGTAGAGATGCGGTATGGGGGTATAGAAATTTATTCCATGAAGGAGTATTCCTTCTTCTGCGACAAGAGCGGACCCTTTAACGAATATACCGCTGCCGCAAGCATCCGGGCATTAAGAGAGCAGAAGCTTTCCATTCCCTGCCTTGACACTATGATTGAGCTGGCAGAGGAGGGGGCGGGCGAAACTCTTGCCTGGTACGCCGCCAAGGCCGCAGCCATGCGGGTTCCCTATATTTCCGCCGTGGCCAGAAAGGGAAGCCTTGCAGAGGTGGAGAAAACTGTGGCAGCCTTCCTTCCGGCGGCAAAAAAGGAGGGCATAAGTCTTCTGATTAAAACCAACGGCATTTTTTCCGACAGCGAAAAGCTGCGGGATCTTCTGGACGGCTTTGCCAGCGACAATCTGGCAGTGCTCTGGGATTTCTGCCACACTTATTTCGACGGCGGAGAAAGCGCGGATACCACCATCAAGAATCTGGGCGCCTATGTAAAGCATGTGCACATGCGGGATTTGGACCGCAATGGCGATTACACCGTTATCGGCGAAGGAGAGCTTCCGGTATCGGATATGCTCCGGGCGCTTTCCTCCATAGACTACGACGGCTTTATTTCTCTGGAGTGGCGGCCGGAAAACCGGACGGACGAAGGCGATTACGACTATATCCTTCCGCATTTCGTCAATTACATGACCGGCTTTGAGCGCTCCTCCGGCGATGACCGGGGCCTGCAGAAAAACCACGACGGCAGCGGCTATTACGTCTGGGAAAAGGACACGCTGATCCGCATGACCTTTTCGCAGGTGCTGGACCGCATGGTGGAGGTTTTCCCGGATCAATATGCGTTTAAGTACACCACCCTGGATTATACCCGGACCTACAGCCAGTTCCGGGACGACGTGGACCGTTTTGCCAGAGCGCTGGTATCTTTGGGGGTAAAGGCCGGAACCAAGGTCAGCGTCTGGGCTACCAACGTGCCCGAATGGTTTATCGCCTTCTGGGCAACCGTAAAGCTGGGCGCCGTTCTGGTCTCCGTCAATACGGCGTACAAAATTCACGAGGCGGAATACCTTCTCCGGCAGTCCGATACCCACACCCTGATTATGATTGCATCCTGCCTGGATTCCGACTACCGGGGAATTATCAACGAGCTTTGCCCGGAGATTAAGGACGCGGTTCCCGGCGAACCTCTGCGCTGCAGAAAGCTGCCTTTCCTTCGGAACGTAATTACCGTGGGCTTTCAAATGGACGGCTGCCTGGATTTTTCGGAGGCGATGGAACGGGCCAGAATGGTTCCGGAAAGCGAGCTGAAGCGCATGGCCGCCGCCGTAGACCCGGACGACGTCTGCAATATGCAGTACACCTCGGGCACCACGGGCTTTCCCAAAGGGGTCATGCTCACCCACTATAACGTAATCAACGACGGAAAGTGCATCGGCGACCGCATGGGCCTGTCCACCGCGGACAGAATGATGATTCAGGTGCCCATGTTCCACTGCTTCGGGATGGTGCTTTCCATGACGGCTTCGCTGACCCACGGCGCCACCGTAAGTCCGCTGCCCTATTTTTCGGCAAAGAATTCTCTGGCGTGCATTCAGCAGGAAAAAATCACCTGCTTTAACGGGGTGCCCACCATGTTTATCGCCATGTTCAACCATCCGGATTACCGCAAGACCGATTTCTCGCACATGCGGACCGGAATTATGGCAGGGTCCGGCTGTCCCCCGGAGCTGATGAAGCGGGCGGCGCAGCCCGACGAGATGAATATGCGGGGTATCGTAAGCGTGTACGGTCAGACCGAATCGGCCCCCGGCAGCACTATGTCTGCCTGGACCGACTCTTTAGAGATCCGGACCGAAACCGTGGGATACGCCTTCCCCTTCGTGGAATGCAAGGTAATCGATCCGGAGACCGGCGAGGAGCTGGCCGACGGACAGAACGGAGAGTTCTGCTCCCGGGGCTACAACACCATGAAGGGCTACTACAAGATGCCCGCCGCCACGAAGCTGACGGTGGACGCCGACGGGTGGCTGCATTCCGGAGACATTGCCTGCCGCGATAAGGACGGCAATTACCGAATTACGGGCCGCCTGAAGGATATGATTATCCGAGGCGGAGAAAATATTTATCCCAAGGAAATCGAAGAGTTTATCTATACCCATCCCTTCGTGCAGGACGTTCAGGTAATCGGCGTACCGGACGAGAAGTACGGCGAGGAAGCCCTGGCCTGCATTATCCTGAAGGATGGAAAAAACATCAGCGAGAGCGAGATGCGGGCATATATTGCCGGAAGTCTTGCCCGGCACAAGGTGCCGAAATACATAGAATTCGTGGACGAATTCCCCATGAACGCCGCGGGAAAGGTCCTGAAATACAAAATGCGTGAAGACGCAATTCGGAGGCTACAATGTCAGCAATAGACGATGTCAATCTTTTTGAAATCGCCCAGCGTATCCGGGAAATGCGGGATATCTGCGGCTTCTCGGTTGCCGAAATGGCGGCAAAAACCGAGGTAAGCACGGAGGAATACCTGCAATACGAGGCGGGGAAGCTGGATTTCCCCTTTACCTTTATTCACAAATGCTCGCTTGCCTTTAATGTAGGCATGAGCGACCTTCTGGAGGGTACCAGCGCAAAGCTTTCGTCCTATGCGGTTACCCGCAAGGGGCAGGGCCAGGAGACCGCCAAAGAGGACGGCATCGAGATTCAGAATCTTGCGCCGCTGTTCAAGAACAAAATGGCGGAACCCTACTGGGTAAAATACGAGTACAGAGAGGATCTCCAGGACAAGCCCATTCATCTGGTGCGCCATTCCGGTCAGGAATTCGACCTGATTACCAGCGGCCGGCTGAAAATTCAGATCGGCGACCACGTGGAGTACCTGAGCGAGGGAGACAGCATCTACTATAATTCCTCCACGCCTCACGGCATGATTGCGGTGGACGGGCGGGACTGCCTGTTCGTTGCCGTAGTTCTGCCGGGCACGGATCAGAAGGAGACCATTATCCGCAACACCCTGCTGCCTTCCATGGCGCAGAAGGAGCATCTGATCTGCTCCAGGTTCATCGAAACCAAAGAGGACGAAAACGGCGCCCTGACGGACATTCAGTTTATCGGCGCGGAGAAATTCAATTTCGCCTTCGATATCGTGGACGAAATCGCAAACCACGATCCGGAAAAGCTGGCGATGATTCATCTGGACAAGAACAAGCAGGAGCGGCGTTTTTCTTTTAAGGATATGAAGGATGCCTCCAACCGGTGCGCAAACTATTTTAAGGCCCTGGGCATCCGCAAAGGCGACCGGGTCATGGTGGTGTTAAAGCGCCACTATCAGTTCTGGTACGCCATGCTGGGGCTGCATAAGCTCGGCGCGGTTGCCATTCCCGCCACCAGCCAGCTGCAGGCCCACGATTACGAATACCGCTTTAACGCGGCGGGCGTAAAGGCCATTATCTGCACCGCGGAGGATGGGGTGACCGCCAGCGTGGATTCTGTGGCGGCGAACTGCCCGAAGCTGAAGAAGAAAATCGTGGTGGGCGTTTCGGACGCTCCGGAGGGCTGGGAATGCTTCGACAACGGATTCCCCATGTACAGCACCCACTTTAAGAGAACTGCCGACACTCCCTGCGGCGACGATACCATGCTCATGTTCTTTACCTCCGGAACCACGGGCTATCCCAAGATTGCGGAGCATTCTTACAAATATGCGCTGGGTCACTTTATCACCGCCAAATACTGGCACGGCTGCGGGGAGGGCGGACTGCACTTTACCATTTCCGAAACCGGCTGGGGCAAGGCGCTCTGGGGCAAGCTCTACGGACAGTGGCTCTGCCAGAGTGCGGTCTTTACCTACGATTTCGACCGCTTTAACGCGGCGGATATTTTGCCCCTCTTTGCAAAATACAAGATTACTTCGTTCTGCGCACCGCCTACCATGCTGCGCATGATGATCAAAGAAGATATTACCAGGTACGACCTCTCTTCCGTGGTGCACATGACCACCGCGGGCGAAGCCCTGAACCCGGAGGTCTACCGGCAGTTCGAAAAAGCCACGGGACTTCAGATTATGGAGGGCTTCGGTCAGACCGAGCTTACCCTGTGCATCGGCAACCTTTTGGGCGGAAGCCACAAAATCGGTTCCATGGGCAAGCCTACCCCGCTGTACCGCATCGAGCTGCTGGATCCGGAGGGAAATCCGGTGGAAAACGGCCTTCCCGGAGAAATCTGCGTAGATGTCAGCGGAGAGATTCCCTGCGGCCTGTTCAAGGGCTACTACAATAACCAGAGCGGCACGGAGGAGGTCTGGCACGACGGCTGGTACCACACGGGAGACCTGGCCTGGAAGGACGAGGAGGGCTACTTCTGGTACATTGGAAGAATTGATGACGTCATCAAATCCTCCGGCTACCGCATCGGACCCTTCGAAATCGAAAGCGTTATTATGGAGCTTCCCTACGTTCTGGAGTGCGGCGTAAGCCCCGCACCGGACCCGGTAAGAGGGCAGGTGGTAAAGGCCAGCATCGTGCTGGTCAAGGGCGTGGAGCCCTCCGACGCACTGGTAAAAGAAATCCAGAACTACGTCAAAGAGCACACCGCCCCGTACAAATATCCCAGAATTATCGAGTTTAAGGAATTCCTTCCGAAAACAGTAAACGGTAAAATCCAAAGATCCCGCTTATAGCAAAGGAACAGGAGAAAACAGTATGTCCGATTTGCAGGAACTGGATATAAAAATTAAAGAAATGGCCGAACGTATCAAGGCCCTCCGGGAACTGGAAGGCCTGAGCGTGGAGGAGCTTGCCGCCATGGCAGGCTCTACGCCGGAGGAATATCTTGCGTGCGAAAGAGGCGAACGCGACCTGAACTTTACCTTTATCTATCGCTGCGCAAACGCCCTGGGGGTAAACGTTACCGAAATTATCGAGGGTTACAGCCCCCGGCTGAAATCCTATACACTGACTCGTTTCGGCAACGGGCAGAAGATTTCTCAGGCCCACGGAATGACCTACTACAACCTGGCCTACGCCTTCCAGAACAGAATCGCGGAGCCTCTGTACGTCAGAAGCATTTACGATCCCACGGTCCAGGATAAGCCCATCGAGGTTACCAGCCACGAGGGCCAGGAGTGCGACATCGTAATCGAGGGCGCGCTGAAGGTAAGAATCGGCGATCACTACGAGGTTCTGTACGCCGGCGACAGTATTTATTACAACTCCGATACCCCCCACGGCATGATTGCTGTGGACGGAAAGGATTGTATTTTCTACGCCATTGTTCTCAATCCGGAGGGAAAGCCCATTCCGGAGCTGGCAGGTACCCCGGTAATCACGGAAACCCCTGCCGGAAAGAACGATACCGAGGCCAGAGTCTATCAGAAGTTTATCGACGTTACCGAGGATCAGAACGGAACGCCCACTTCCATCCGCTTTAAGAACACGGAGCACTTTAATTTTGCCTTCGATGTTCTGGACGAAATTGCGGTGCAGAAGCCGGATAAGCTGGCCATGCTCTACGTTTCCAAGGATCTGCAGGAAAAGCGGATTACCTTCAACGACATGAAGCGGGAGTCTGCCAGATGCTGCAACTACTTTAAGTCGCTGGGCATTAAAAAGGGCGACAAGGTAATGCTGGTCTTAAAGCGGCATTATCAGTTCTGGTACGCCATGCTGGGGCTGAATAAGCTGGGCGCCATTGCCATTCCGGCGGTTTGCCAGCTTCAGGCCCACGATTTTGAATACCGCTTTAAGGCGGCGGATATCTCCACTATTATATGCACCGCAGACGATGACGTGGCCCATCAGGTGGAAATTGCCGCAGAAAAATACGACGGACTGAAGAACAGGATTATCGTCAACGGCACCCGGGAGGGCTGGCGGCCTTTCGACCAGGAGTACACCCTGTACTCCACCCACGTGGACAAGAGCGGTCCGCTTCCCGGCGGAGACGATCTTATGCTCATGTTCTTTACGTCGGGAACCTCCGGCTATCCGAAGATTGCCGCCCACAACTACAAATACGCTCTGGGACACTTCCACACTGCAAAATACTGGCACGGTGTGGATCCGGACGGACTGCACTTTACCATCTCCGATACGGGATGGGCAAAGGCCATGTGGGGCAAGCTCTACGGGCAGTGGCTCTGCGAGGCGGCCACCTTTGTGTACGACTTCGACCGCTTCGACGCCTCCGTCATTCTGCCCATGTTCGCAAAGTACGGTATTACGTCCTTCTGTGCGCCGCCCACCATGCTGCGCATGATGATCAAGCAGGACCTTACAAAATACGACTTCTCTTCTCTAAAGCACATGACCACGGTGGGAGAAGCCTTGAATCCGGAGGTTTACAGGCAGTTCGAGAAGGCCACCGGATATCACATTATGGACGGCTTCGGCCAGTCCGAATCCACCATGATTATCGGAAATCTGGTGGGTGCGTCCCACAAAATCGGTTCCATGGGCAAGCCCGCTCCCATTTACGACGTGGAGCTCTTTGACCGGGACGGAAATATTGCCGCCGCCGGCGAACCCGGAGAAATCTGCATCAACGTGGCAAACGGCGCTCCCTGCGGGCTGTTTACCGGCTACTATAACGATGCGGAGGCAACCCGGGCCTGCTGGCACGACGGCTGGTATCACACGGGGGATATGGCCTGGCGGGACGAGGACGGCTTCTACTGGTATATCGGCAGAACGGACGATGTGATCAAATCTTCCGGCTACCGTATCGGCCCCTTCGAAATTGAAAGCGTTATTATGGAGCTTCCCTACGTTCTGGAATGCGGCGTAAGTCCGGAGCCGGACCCCGTTCGCGGACAGATCGTAAAGGCCAGCGTGGTGCTGGTGGACGGAACGGAAGGCAGCGAGGAGCTGATCAAAGAGATCCAGACCTACGTAAAGGATCGCACGGCTCCCTACAAGTATCCGCGTAAGGTGGTATTCAAGACCAGCCTTCCCAAGACCCCCAGCGGAAAGATCAAGAGAAATGAATTATAAAAGAATCAGTCTTCTGTGCGGACATTACGGAAGCGGAAAAACCAATATAGCGGTCAATATGGCGGTAGATATCCGAAGCAAGGACCCCCGGAGCCGGGTGGCCATTGCGGACCTGGATATCGTCAACCCCTATTTCCGGACCAAGGACAGCAGCGCGCTGTTCGAGAAGGAGGGAATCCGGCTAATCTGTTCCCCCTTTGCCAACACCAACCTGGACGCCCCGGCCCTGCCTGCGGAGATGTATGCCATCGTGGACGATAAAAGTCTGCAGTGCGTGGTAGACGTGGGCGGAGACGATTCCGGCGCGGTGGCCCTGGGCAGACTGTCCCCGGCCATCCGGGAAGAAAACGATTACGACATGTTTCTGGTAATCAATAAATACCGACCCCTGACGCCTGACGCCCAGAGCGTGGAGCAGATTCGCAGGGAGATCGAAGCCGCCTCCGGTCTGAAGTTTTCTGCAGTAATCAACAATTCCAACCTTGCTGCGGGAACGACGGCCGAGGACGTGCTGAATTCGCTGGATTATGCGAGGGAGGTTTCAGAGCTTACGGGGCTTCCTCTCGCAGCCACAACGGCAGATATAAATTTAATCGGAGAATTATCCGGGAAAATCGAGAATCTTTTCCCGCTGATGCTTCAGAAGAGACCAGTATAAAAGGAGGAGTGTTAATGACAGGAGTAAGCTTTAATGTTGACAACTGCAAGGGATGCGGGCTGTGTGTGGATGCTTGTCCCAAGGGCCTTTTGCAGATATCAACGGAGAAAATCAATTCAAAGGGGCACCATCCGGCGGAAATTACAAAGCCGGAGGAGTGCATAGGCTGCGCCTTCTGCGCCACGATGTGCCCGGACTGCGTAATTACGGTGGAGAAAGAGTAGAGAGGTGAAAAATGGCAGAAAAAGTATTAATGAAGGGCAATGAAGCCATTGCCGAACCCGCCATTCAGGCCGGCTGTCGTCATTATTTCGGCTATCCGATCACTCCTCAGACGGAAATAGCCGCCTACATGGCAAAAAAGATGCCAAAAATCGGCGGATGCTTCCTGCAGGCAGAGAGCGAATTAGCCGCAATCAACATGGTTTACGGAGCATCCTCCGCCGGAAAGAGGGTGATGACCTCTTCCTCCAGCCCTGGAATTTCCTTAAAGAGCGAAGGCCTTTCCTACATGGCCGGCAGCGACCTTCCCGCGGTGGTGGTAAACGCCCAGCGCGGCGGCCCGGGTCTTGGCGGTATTCAGCCCAGCCAGTCCGACTATTTCCAGGCCACCAGAGGCGGCGGTCACGGAGACTATCACATGATCGTTCTGGCGCCTGCCTCCGTACAGGAGATGGCAGAGCTTACCATCAAAGCCTTCGACCTTGCAGACAAGTACCGCATGACGGCAATGATTCTTGCCGACGGTACCATCGGTCAGATGATGGAGCCGGTATCCTTCGACTTCGATCTCCAGGCCCCGCCGGAAAAGCCCTGGGCTGCAACGGGAACCGGAATGAAGAGAAAGCACAACATTATCAACTCTCTGTGCCTGGTTCCGGAGCTTCTCGAGGAACAGAACTTTAAGAGATACGAAAAATACGCCTATATCCAGGAAAACGAAGCCGCTGCGGAAGAATTTATGACGGAAGACGCCGACATTATCGTGGTAGCTTTCGGAATTGCCGCAAGAGTCTCCAAAAATGCAGTGCTGGAGGCCAGAAAGAAGGGCATTAAGGCGGGAATGATCCGGCCGATTACCCTCTGGCCGTTCCCCGCAAAGGTCATCGAAAAGGCCGCGGAGCACGCAAAGCAGATGATCAGCGTGGAGCTTTCCATGGGACAGATGATAGAAGACGTTAAGCTTGCTTGCAAGTGCCGCGTTCCGGTAACCCTCTGCAACAGAGTGGGCGGTATGATCCCCATGCCGGATCAGGTGCTGGAAGCAATAGAAAAGGCAGCTGCGGAAGGAGGGAAATAAGGAATGATAGTATTTGAAAAACCGAAAGCACTGGCCGATGTTTCGACCCATTACTGCCCGGGCTGCACCCACGGCATCGTGCACCGTCTGGTGGCGGAGGCCATCGACGAGCTGGGCATCGAGGGAAAGACCGTAGGTATCGCCCCCGTAGGATGCGCCGTAATGGCATACGATTATTTTAACTGCGACATGATTGAGGCTGCCCACGGAAGAGCGCCCGCAGTGGCAACCGGCGTAAAGAGAGCAAATCCGGAAAATATCGTCTTTTCTTATCAGGGAGACGGCGACCTTGCCTCCATCGGAACCGCGGAGACGGTTCACGCCGCAGCAAGAAACGAAAATATCACCATTATCTTTATCAACAACGCAATTTACGGTATGACCGGCGGACAGATGGCGCCTACCTCCCTGCCGGGACAGGTCACCCAGACCTCCCCTTACGGCAGAGACGTAAACCACTGCGGTTATCCGGTGAAAATCTGTGAGATGCTTGCGCAGCTGGACGGCCCGGAGTATCTGGAAAGAGTTGCGGTTAACAGCGTAAAGAACGTAAAGGCCGCAAAGAAGGCCATTCTGAAGGCCTTCCGGAATCAGATCGAGGGCAAGGGCTTCTCTTTGATCGAGGTAATTTCCGCTTGTCCCACCAACTGGGGCAAGACCCCTTCCGAGGCTCTGAAGTGGATAGACGATGCAATGATTCCTTACTACCCGCTGGGAGTATACAAAGACCGCAGCAAGGAGGCAGAATAAATGACCAGAGAATATTTTTTCGCCGGATTCGGCGGTCAGGGGCTTCTGTTTTCGGGAAAGGTCCTGGCCTACAAGGCACTGATTGAAGAAAAAAACGTAAGCTGGATTCCCTCTTACGGCCCTGAAATGCGGGGAGGCACAGCAAACTGCAGCGTTATCGTAAGCGACGAACCCATCGGAACCCCGCTGATCAGCAATACGGACGTTCTGGTGGCCATGAACCTTCCGTCTCTGGACAAGTACGAGGACACCGTCAAGCCCGGCGGAATGATTCTTGTCGATTCAACGCTGATCGAAAGAAAGGTAAAGCGCAGCGACGTGGACGTGCATTACGTTCCCGCATCGGAGCTGGCAAACAAGAACGGTTCTTCCACCCTGGCAAACATGGTGCTGGTTGGAAAGCTGCTGGAGCTTACCGGAGAATACGATGAAGCGCTGGTCAGAAAAGCGCTGGAAAAGTGCATTTCCGCAAGACACCAGGATTTGCTGGATCTGAATCTGAAGTTAATGGAAATCGGTAAAAACTACAAGGAGTAGTAGAAGGAGATAAGTATGAGTACCACACTGGAAATGATCAAGGAATTCGGCCACGAAGAAGTCGCATTCTTTACAAATGAAAAAGCTGGATTGAACTGCATTATCGCAATTCACAACACCAATCTGGGTCCGGCGGTAGGCGGATGCCGTCTGTACCCCTACGCAAGCATGGACGACGCTCTGTTCGACGTACTTCGTCTTTCCCGGGGCATGAGCTTTAAGAATGCCGCGGCAGGACTGCCTCTGGGCGGCGCAAAGGGCGTTATTATTGCAGACCCGCAGGCAAAGACGGAAGCTCTGTTCGAGGCCTATGGCGAAGCCGTAGAATCCTTAAACGGACGCTACTTTACCGCGGAGGACGTAAACACCACCACCCAGGATATGGATTGGGTTATGCACAAAACCCAGCAGGTGGTAGGCAGAAAGTCCGTTTCCGGCGACCCGTCTCCCTTTACCGCCATCGGAACCTTTGACGGAATCAGAGCCACTGCAAAGTTCCTCTTCGGAACGGATGACCTTCACGGCGTAAAAATCGCACTGCAGGGACTGGGTCATGTAGGCTTTGACCTTTGCGGACAGCTGGCTGCAGCAGGCGCAGACCTGATCGTAGCCACCCACTCCAACAGAAAGAACATGGCAGTTGCAGTAAACGAATGGGGCGCAAAGGAAGTCAGCGACGAAGAAATCTACAAGGTAGAATGCGATATTCTTGCTCCCTGCGCACTGGGTGCAACCCTGAACTACGACACCATTCCCACCCTGGGCTGCAAGGCAGTTGCAGGCGCAGCCAATAACCAGCTGCTGGACGACAAGTGCGGCGAAATGCTGAAGGCCCGCGGAATTCTCTACGCTCCGGACTTTATCATCAACGGCGGCGGCGTAATCAATGCCGGTCAGGAAGCGTTCACCACCTACGATAAGGAGAACGTACTGAAGCAGGTTCACAACATCTACAACACCGTTTACGGTATTCTGGAAGAATCCAAGAAGACCGGAATTCCGGAAGGCGTTATTGCGCAGAACTTTGCGGAAAACAGAATCAAGAACGGTCTGTAAAAAGCAGAAAGCCCGCGGCAAGCTCAGGCTCTGCAGGCCGCAAAGCTCGCGGCAAGTTTAAGCTCTGCAGGGCGCAAAGCCTGCGGAAAGAACATAATACTGCAAACCGGTCGACGGAACCCGTCGGCCGGTTTTTTGTATCGGAGGGGTAAGGAACGGGCGGTGCGGCTTTTGCAAAGCGGAGGGGTGTTTTCTTATACTCTAAAAAGGAAAAAATTAGCATAAATTAAAAAAAGTGGAAATTTCTTCGGCGGTATGGTATGCTTAAGCAAGACCAACTCGGAGGGTCAAACGTGCCAGAAACTATTTTGAACGAATGTGCAGTAAATCGCCTGGTCCGACGAAAAAAATGAGATTCAAAATGGTCCCATTTGGCGAGATTTCGGCAAGTGGGTGAATTTCGGTGAAATATTGTCAGGGATTTCAACTCGCAAATTGAAAAACCGGAGCGCAAAAGCTCCGGCTTCTCCTATTTGCGAAAATTCTGAAATTTTACCGCCCTGATTAACTACTCGATGGTAAAGTGCAGATGATCCTGAGATTCCCGGACCTGAACGTCCAGGCTTAAGTTTTCAAGGTCATAAACGCTGGTATGCACGGTAATCCAAAGGCTTCCGCTTTCCATATCCTGCGCTTTGTAGCTGTTCACTTCCCATTCCACCAGAGGCGCGATAATTCCGGCCTTGGAAATGTCTCCCTTCAGGGCCTTTTCGCCATCCCAGAGCGCCGCATTGTAATAAACGCCGCCATAGTTTTCCATGTAGTAGTTGTAAGTTTCTTCCGTCAGGAGGCTCTTAAGCGTCTCGGCGTCAAAATATTTTGTAAGGTCAAACCCGTTGTATTCGGAATACCAGAACGAGTCCGCATAAGTATCATAATACTTTGAGTAGTAGACTTTTTCCATCAGGTCGAATGTGCCCATGACGGAGTTTGCCTGATCGAAGTTTTCATTCAGGATCTGCCACCGCTCATAACCCATGCCGATACCGGCAGACTCCGGGGTACCGTCAAAATTGGATATGTTGAAATTGGTCATGATTGGCTTGTCATCCACAAAGTCTTCCGTAATATGCAGTCCGTCGGGGAAAACCTCCAGCACCACGGTTTTGATGGTTTTGTCGCTGCTGCTTGCCGGGCCGGAAATCATCCAGTGGAATTCATCCACGGTGCCGAGGGCAGAATGAATATCTTTGGTTTTCAGAAGGGTCAGCGCCTCTTCTACAGAAGAAGCATAATCCAGCACAAACCGGCATACCTGGCCGCCGGTCAGATCGTCTTCGGTAGTTTCCGTGTGGGACAATTTACCGTTTTCACCATAGGGGATCACGTTGACCTGAATGCAGACACCGGCATCGTTAATACCGTCCACCGTTACAAAGGGCAGCTTTGCATAGTTCTCCGTGCCGTCTTCGTTGAGGATAAAACTCAGATCTGCCACACCCACGCTTGCATGGGGACGTTTTTCGGTAACGGCTGCATGGATAATGCAAAGATCCGTGTCGGCATA
>JAZUKP010000063.1:0-33471 GCA_045643345.1 Anaerovoracaceae bacterium
CTTCTTCTGGATGAGCCTACCAAGGGGCTGGATGCGGAATTTAAGCAGGAATTTTCAGAGATTCTGCAGCTCCTTTTATCCCGCGGGGTTACGATTCTGATGGTCAGCCACGATGTGGAATTCTGTGCGAAATATGCACAGCGCTGCTGCATGTTTTTTGATGGGAACATCGTTTCCGAAGGAAGGCCCAGAGAATTTTTCCTCGGAAACAGCTTTTATACCACTTCCAGCGGGAAAATGTCCCGGGGCATAGCTTCCGGCGTAGTGACAGCGGAAGACCTTATGTATGCCGTGGGCGGCGAAGTTCCGCCTTCCCCAAAGATTGCAGAAGATCTTCCGGAACTTCCGAAACCTTCGGAAAGAAGCACCGATTTTAAGCCGGCACCGCTTCCCTGGTGGAGAAAGCTTCTGGCCGGCGTATCGCTTTGCACCGCAGCCGCCGTAATCATCGATGCGCTGAACGTGACGGATTTGACCACTCTGGTAAGTTCCGCGGGACTGACGGGCCTTGCAGAGGGCGAAATTTATCGCTACCTTCTTGCCATTGCCGCGATTGCAGTATTTGCGCTGTCCATCGGAAGGCGCGCTGCCCCGCCGATAAACGTACAGATGCCGACGGAAAAAAGAGCGCTGAGCAAACGCACGCGTTTCTCTTGTGCTTTAATTCTTCTCTGCATTCCGCTGACACTCTTTATCGGTGTGTATTACCTGAGCAGCAAGAAATACTATTTTATCGCCCTCCTCATATTGCTGGAATGCATGCTTCCGTTCTTTATGATTTTTGAAGGACGCAAGCCCAAAGCCAGAGAACTGGTGGTGATCGCTTCGCTGGCGGCAATCAATGTGGCGGGAAGATCCATATTCTTTATGCTGCCGGAATTTAAACCGGTATTTGCACTGACCATTATTGCCGGTGTGTCTTTAGGCGGTGAAACGGGCTTTTTGGTAGGTGCTATGACCATGCTGGTATCCAATGTGATGTTCGGCCAAGGTCCCTGGACTCCATGGCAAATGTTTGGTTTGGGTATTATAGGGTTCCTTGCAGGCGTGCTTTTTCGAAAAGGACTTCTTCGAAGAAGCAGAGGCTCCATGGCTACCTTCGGCGCTTTTACGTCCATTGTGGTGTACGGAGGACTTATGAATCCTGCATCGGCGCTGATTTGGGCGGGACAGGGTACGCTGAGCTGGAAGGCGCTTCTCGGATACTATGTCACCGGGTTTCCGGTTGACTGTGTGCGTGCCGTTGCCACCTTCCTTTTCCTGTGGTTTTTGTCAGAACCCATGCTGGAAAAGCTGGATCGGATTAAAACGAAATACGGACTTTTGGAATAGTTTTCGTCAAGCGTTCAAACGCAAATAAAAAAGCCCTGAGAGAAAATTCGGAGCCGGTAGAGAAGACTTTTCTGCAGCCTGCGAAGTGCGCATATTAGCACTGAGCAGTGATGCGGGAAAGGCTTATCGTGAAGCCGGCGGAGTTTTCTCCAAAGGGCTTTTTATTTGTGTATTAGCGTTTTCTTGCGATGATATTGTCCATGCAATGGTAATGCAGAATCCCGGCGCTGTTGTCTTCAAACGTGATCTCGGAAATCTCTTCGATCTGCCAGTCCGCATAATGGCGGAACAGGTCTCCGGTGCGCCACATCTTCTCGTTTACGTCCCAGTCGGGCGGCAGCTCCAGGTAAGGCTTGTCCACAAATACGTTGAAAAAGTTCAGACCGCCGGGCCGGGTCATGGCCTGCACCCGGGCAAAGAAGGGGGTAATGCGCTCCTCCTGCAGATACTGCACGGTGCCGGTGGAGTAGATGATATCAAAGTCTTCCGGACAGTCCCTGCCGAAATCCGGGTCGTTGATGTCGGCGACAAAGGCGTGAATTTCCACGTTCCTGGCGGCAGCCAGCTTTTTGGTTTTGGCGATGCCGGAGCTGGTAATGTCAAAGGCCCACACGTCGCAGCCTTTTTCCGCCATGTATACCGCATCCTTGCCTTCGCCGCAGCCGATGTCCAGCACCCGCAGGGGACGGTCCGCGGGCATCAGAGCCAGCAGTTTGTCCAGAAAGTCTGCGGGCTGGGTGCCCCAGTAATATTCTTCGCTTTCGTAAAGCTTCTCGTATTGTGTTTTGAAATAATCCATGCAAAGGTCCTTTTTTACAAAAATCGCTTCTCCGGTCCGTTCCAGCGCAGCTGCGTCTGTATCTTTTGCATTCAGATCGATCTTCTGGAAGGCGATCCGAGGGTCACCGTTCTCCAGAAAGATAATGCCGCAGCGGGTAAAACCGTATTTGGCTGCCAGATGCTGCATGGTCATGTTGTCTTCGTGGGTGTCCACCCGCACGTTGCCGGTAATCCGCAGACAGAAGTCCATGGCGGTTTTGAAAACGCCGGGCACGGTGCCGTCGGAGGCAATGCGGTGCACGGTTCCGTAGGGCAGGCTGTCATCCAGCCAGGCGCCGTCCTCGATATATCCGTAGGTGGGATCCGGACCGGTAATAAACACAAAACAGCCGCAGACCTTTCCGTTTTCTTCGGCTACATAACTAATGCCCCGGGCAATATCCGCCGCGGCGTCCTCCTCGTTGGGGTAGGCTCCGTTCCACTGGTTGGGGTTTCCGCTCCGGCGCATATAATCCTTGGCGGCAGCGTAGATTCTTCCCATGGCGGGAATATCTTCAATTTTTCCTTTTCTGATAATCATATCTTTATTTTATCACATTTTACTTTGTGGTATACTTACAGACGCTATGAGTTACAGAAGAATTTTAACAATTCAGGATATCTCCTGCGTGGGACAGTGCAGCCTGACCGTGGCCCTGCCCATTATTTCCGCCTGCGGCACCGAATGCGCCATTCTGCCCAGTGCGGTGCTTTCCACCCACACCGCCGGCTTTACCGGTTTTACCTGCCGGGATCTTTCCGGCGACTTTCCGGCGATTTTCGATCACTGGAAGAAGGAAGGCATTACTTTCGACGCTATTTACACCGGCTACCTGGGCAGTGCGGACCAGATCGATTACATACTGGCGTATTATAACAGCTTTGATGAGAAACCGCTGCTGATCGTAGATCCTGCCATGGCGGACAATGGCAAGCTTTATCCGGCCTTTGACATGAACTACGTAAAGGCCATGCGAAAGCTTTGCGAAGAGGCGGATATTCTGCTGCCCAATCAGACCGAGTACGATTTCCTCTTCGGGGAAGACGGTAAGGATATGACCCTGAAGGAGGGGGCCTGCCTGGTTCTGACCGGCATTTCCAGAAGAGACGGCTATACCGGGATTCTGATGCGGGACGGAGAATGTGAGTCCTACTACGAGCACGAAAGATATCCTCAGGACCGTCACGGGACGGGCGATATTTATTCTTCCGCCTTTGTGGGCGCTTTGATGAAGGGCCGCAGCGTTTGGGAGGCTGCCATCATCGCAGCGGACTTTACCTCTTTATGCGTAAAGAATGCCCAGGGAGACGACGAACACTTCTACGGTGTGAAGTTTGAGCTGGAAATTCCCCGGCTTCTGGAAATGCTGAAATAACCCGTTGGAAGAATCCGAAAAATATGATATAATCCCAAAGTCAATACAGGACGGTCTTTTAAGCGCCTGCCGGGTCTCCGTGCAATGGCATGCCGTGAACCGTGTCAGGGTGGGAACGCAGCAGCACTAAGCGGATTTTGCTGTGTGCCACGGGTTTGGCGCGGCAGGTACTTAAAGGACCGTTTTTTTTATTTGGTTATGTTATATGGCTAAATAAAATAATAGGACATATTTATTTCATTACGTGAAAAATAATTGTGATATGTGACTGATAAATGAGTTTTCTGAAGCATAGAAGCTTACAGGTGTGCGCGAAAGGTCGGGCTTGAAGTATTAAAAAGAAATATTAGGTGGAATCGAGAGATGGTATAATACAATAAGAAATTAGAATTGAATGCCGATTATGGTATTGCAACACATAAGTGCGCAATGCGTCTACGAGTTGCTTGATAATCTGAATGTTGACAGTTAACATGAAGACATCAATATTATTTGGAGGCAATATTATGTTGAGTGAGAGTCTTGCAAAAGTAAGAAAAGAACGAGGTCTTACCCAAGAAGCATTAGCTGTAAAGATTAATGTCGTAAGACAGACAATTTCCAAATGGGAACGAGGAGACGCGGTTCCAGATGCAGATATGCTCTGCAAGATTGCAGAAGCATTGGATGTGCCAGTTGCGGAATTATTGGGTGTTCCTGACTGCAATGATGAATCTGACATAGCGAAGATTGCCAATATACTATCCGAAATCAATGAACAACTTGCCGTTCGTAATAGAAGGGAAACGAGAAGTATAAGGGATATTGCATGGGATATGGTTCTTATTCTTATTGGTTTTGTCGGGATTTTTGTTCTTGCAGTTATTGGAATAGTATATTTTCCGTATGAACATTATAGGAGCTATGTAGATGATCAATTGGTAAGACACTATGAAGGAATTGTTGCTTTCCTAATAAATCATAGATTATTGTGGTTAGTTATTATTTTTTCTCTCATGATTATCGCGGGGCTGTTGTACCATTGTATTCGAAGAGAAGAAAACAAGATTGTATAGCAAGGATTAACTTTAATTGAATTAAAATCATACAAAAACCCCATTGATCCGTTTCTGCGATAAATGGGGTCTCTCTTTTTCTTTATGGAACTTTTTTAACTTATTCTTTGATTTTTTCGATGGTAATGCTTACGTCCCTGGGCAGGGCCAGTCCGCATTCCGCTTCGATGCACTTCAGCAGGGCAACGGGTACGGGGCAGGTTACGTGGGCGGGAAGATGTCCTTCGGCCAGATCATAGAGCTTGCTTTTTCCGGTTCTGCTCATGCAGACCTCGTAGGCGTTCAGTTCCTCCCCCAGGGCTTCGATAAACTTCTGAATGCTGGGGCAGTCGGTTTCAACGGAGATTTCCGCCATCATTTTATCTTCGGTTTTTGCATATAATGTGGTGATATGGCCGCAGGGACCGGGCATTACAGTTGCTTTTGTCATAATTGAAGCCTCCTTCTTGTTCATAATAAATATATTATATCATTTTTTTCGCCCGGAGGAATCATCTTTCGGCGGGTCGGGGAAAAAGCCTGGCTTCCTCCGGGGGCTGTCTTATGTTATAATCAACTCGTAACACTGAATTTACCCTTTGCGGAGAGAAAAATGTATCAGGCTTTATACAGAAGCTTTCGCCCGGAGGTTTTCGAGGACCTTCTGGGCCAGGAGCATATCGTAAAAATACTCACCAACCAGATTGAAAGCGGCAATGTGGGTCATGCCTATCTGTTCTGCGGAACCCGGGGCACCGGAAAGACCACTACCGCGCGGCTTTTGGCCAAGGCGCTGAACTGTACGGGAAGCGGCAGAAAACCCTGCGGTGTCTGCCCCGCCTGCCGTCAGATCGCGGCAGGAAGCTTTATGGACGTCGTTGAACTGGACGCGGCATCCAACAACAGTGTGGATGACATCCGCGCGCTGCGGGAATCCGTCAACTTTCCGCCGGTAGCGGGCCGCACCAAAGTATATATCATTGACGAAGCTCACATGCTTTCTTCTTCCGCGGCCAATGCGTTTTTAAAGACGCTGGAGGAGCCGCCGGAAAATACCGTGTTTATTCTGGCCACCACCGAGCCCAATAAACTGCCGGCCACCATTCTGTCCCGCTGCATTCGTCTGGACTTCCGCCGGGTGCCGGAAAAGCAGATTGCCGAAGGATTTGCAAAAATCTGCAGCAGCATGGGGGTGCAGGCGGATCCGGATGCACTGGCGCTGATTGCCGCCAACGCGGACGGCTCCGTGCGGGACGGTCTTTCTCTTCTGGACCGGTGCATCAGCGGCAGCAAGCGGCTTACCCGGGACGACGTACTCTTTCTGCTGGGCATGTCCGGCATAGAAACCTTCGAGGCGATTACCGATAAGGTCCTGTCCAAAGATGCCGCCGGGGCGCTGACGGTGCTGGCGGAGGTGCTGGATCAGGGCAAGGAGCTGCTGCAGTTTACCCGGGACTGGGTGGAGCATGTGCGCAGCCTGATGATTATCAAATACACGGATCATCCGGAAAGCGTGCTCAACTATTCCGCCGAAAACATCGGACGGCTGCGGAAACAGGCGGAGCGAATCTCCATGGAACAGATTTCCGACATTATTACCAAATTGTCCAAAACGCTGAACGACGTCCGCTGGGCGGCAAAGCCCCGGATTCTTATAGAGCTTGCCATCATAGAGCTTTGTCAGTAAGGAGGCCTTTATGTATATTTATCTGAAAGAAAAAACCGTAGGTCTGGGGATCGAGGCCGCCATGAAAGCTCTGAATACGCAGGGCATCGTGCAGGAGCGGGAGAACCAGGACCGCACTGACGTTACCAAGGAAATCCAGCTTTGCCTGGATATCGAGGATCCTACGGCAGAGCCTGCCATTTCCCGGAGCATTGTAACGGACCTGAAGGGTCTTGCGAAATACGACCACGAATTTCTGGACGGTACCGGAGACGAAGTGGGATGGAAATATACTTATCACGGTCTGTACAGCCAATTTTACGATCAGCTGATCGGAGAACTGAAGCGCAATATCCATACCCGCCGGGCCTGCATCGCCCTGGGGCAGGGGGATATCAACTTTTCCGACGACCCGCCCTGTCTGCAGCTGATGATGTTCAATTATGTGGACGGAAAGCTGGAGATGACCGTGCTCTTCCGTTCCAACGACGGGGTCAAGGCGTTCCCCATGAACATCCATGCCATCGAGATGCTGCACCGCAAGGTGGCGGCGGAGCTGTCTCTGCCCGTAGGGCCGCTGCACTACCTGGCCAACAATTTCCACGCCTACAGCAAGGATTTCCACACCCTGGAAAGCTACTGCAAGGTGTTCGAGACCGCTCCGGAAAAGCGCAGATTTGCTTCCCTGGAAGAACTGGAAGCCTACCTATAGAAGCAAAAACGCAAAAATAAAGATTTTTTTAAAAGCAAGTCGATTCGCATTGACTTGCTTTTATGTTTGTTATAAACTTATGTTACATGTAACCTATTCAAAAATGGAATAGGGTGTAATTATCTTTATGTTTTGAAAGGATTCAGAAATGTCAGAAAATCAAAAATCCAGTGTGTCTTTTGGCTTAAGATACGGTTATGGACTTGGTGAATTCGGTTTTAACTTCCTGCTCACCTTCATTACCTTCTATCTGCAGTCATTCCTCACCAACGTACTGGGCCTTGGTATGGCACTTGCCGCAACCATCGCTACAGCAACCACCATTATCAAGCTGTTCGGAATGCCGATCGCAGGAGCTCTTTCCGAAGGCGTAAAACTGAAGGGAAGCACATTCCGCGGCTGGATGGTCATCGGTTCCATCATTTTTGCACTCGGTGGTACATTCCTCTTCACAGCTATCGGCGGAAGCGATACAGTTAAGACTGTTTACTTCTGCGCAATGTTCTTCGTTTACTGGCTCGGCTACTGCATCATGTGGACCAACCACCGCGGTCTGATGACCAAGGTTTCCGCAAACCCTGTTGACAGAGTCGGCGTAACCGCAGCATCCTCTCAGCTGGGAACCATTGCCCGTGTAATCTTTGCTTCCATCGCAGCAATCGTTATGGGTATGTTCAAGGCTGAAAGCGGCGTTCCGGGTGCAGGCGTACAGTTCACTGTTAAGCCCGTTGCATGGACCGCAACCAACGCAGTTTACGGCGTAATCGCAGTTCTCTGCTTCTTCGTTGTAAGCGCTGTTACAAAGAAGTGCGACAACACCGGCGCTGTTGCAGCAGCTGCTCCGGGACAGAAGCAGCAGGCTCCGAAGATGACCATGGCAGATATCAAGGAAACATTCTCCAAGCCGATGCTCATCTTCATTCTCTGCGCAGTATTCAGAGTAGCAATCCTCTCCGTAATGGGCGGACTTCTCAACTACTATGCAATGTATGTAATCGGAGATCCTTCTTTCCTCCAGATTTACATGGTACTTACCTATGCTATCTCCTTCCTGGGCGCACTGCTCGTTACTCCGCTCACCAAGAAGATCGGTAAGAGAAACGTATTCATCTACACCACACTGGCATCCGCACTCTGCGTATTTGCACTGCTCGTTGTTCCGCAGACCAGCGGCACCGCATTTACCGTATGCATGTGCGCATTCCAGTTCCTGGGCGTATTCTCCTCCACACTGATTCCGGTCTGCATGGCTGATATCGGAGAATACAATGCAACCACCAGAGGCGCCAAGGCACAGGGTCTGACTTTCTCCATCGGCGGACTGGCACTGCAGCTGGCTTCCGTATTCGGAACCGCTCTTGCAGGATATGGCTGCGTAGCCATCGGTTTCGACCCGGCAAACGGACTGATCAATGTGGAAGGCCTCAAGGCTCTCTATATCTGGGGTCTGGGCGGACTCTCCGTAGTTTCCGCATTCCTGTTCTTCCTCTATCCGCTGACAGAGGAGTTCATGGCAAAGCTCAGAGAAGAAAAGGCTGCAAAGGCAGAATAATACAAATCTACCACGAATTTAGCCCGGTCTTTTGACCGGGCTATTTTTAAAAAAGGAAATCGAATGAAAAGAAGTGCGATAAAGGAATGTTTTCGGGATGTCAGAGGGAAGCTGTTTTTTATTCTTTCCACTGTAATGCTGATTGCCGGGTTGGTCGGCACAAAGATAATCCCGGACGGGTTCAAGTTTAAAAGTGTCATTACCATGGGATGCTTTATCCTGATGATTCTCTTCTCAACGCTTTTTTCTCAGCTGATGCAGCTGTATCAGAATGATATCGACCGGGAGGAAGCGCAGGATCAGAAAGAGGTCCATAAAAAGAAGAAAAAAAAATAAGGCCGGATGGCCTTTATTTTTTTTCTTCTTCGGTAATGCCGTACTTCTGCCGCAATGACTTCACGAACGCCTTTTCCGAGACATTCAGGGAGTTTACGTAGTTGTGCAGATAGAGCAGATCGTAGGACTGATCCGGAAAACGGTCCAGGAAGTTGATGATTCTTTCCTTATTGGTGTAGTTGTCAATGGCCTTGATTCTGGCATCCAGAATTTTTTCCACGGATTCCACCGGCATAAACTGCAGGAAAGCAACGCGGATATAGAATTCGTCGTTGGATGCGGCTTTGACTTCGTCAAAATCGTTGATGATATCAAACAGGTGATCCTTCCCGGCATCGGTGATGCTGTATACCTTTCTGGAAGGCTTGTTTTCCTGAAGCTGCACTTCCATGGTTACATAGCCGTTTGCCTGCAGGTTGCGGAGAAGCGGGTAGAGGGTATTGTTGTTGACATTCATACCCTTCAGAACCTTTTTTATCTCATAGCCGTGGCAGGGGGCCAGCATCAGATTTGCGAGTATAATCAGTTCGAGCATAGTATCTCCTTAAAATATAAAAATTACTCTTTATTTTATCAAAAACATAGGAGTAATGAAAGAAGTATCGGGACTTTTTTAAAGAAAAAAAAT
Organism: Anaerovoracaceae bacterium; assembly: GCA_045643345.1. Lineage (GTDB taxonomy): Bacteria > Bacillota > Clostridia > Peptostreptococcales > Anaerovoracaceae > RUG13409. The sequence continues at coordinate 9,456 of JAZUKP010000063.1, forward strand.
AGTAAAAAATTATGTTAATTATAACATAATATATTGATATCCAATAAAAACGTGCTATAATACCAATGATAAGGTATCACAAATGATATACGGAGGCGTATGTAAATGAAAAAATTGGTCGTAAAAGATCCGGATAGCTGCGTGCAGTGCGGTACTTGTGAACAGTCCTGCGCGGAAGCTTTCTATAAAACAGCCGTTCAGGAATTATCCTGCATCAGAATCGTTACGGACAGAGCCGGAAAAGACGTTATCGCACACTGCAATCAATGCGGAAAGTGCGCGGAAGTCTGCCCGAAGTTCGCAATTTCCAAGAACGAAGACGGTGTTTATGTTGTAGATAAAGAACTTTGCGTAGGATGCATGGCATGCGTGGACATCTGCCCGCAGAACGTCATCTGCAAGTCTATGGATGAAATATTTGTAAGCAAGTGCGTGGCATGCGGCGTCTGCGCAGACAACTGCCCCATGGACGTTCTCGCCATTGAAGAAGCATAGGAGGTTTATGGGATGATTTTTAAAGTAATTAGAGTAAACCTTACCAAAGGAACCGTAACAGAAGAAGAATTCGACCAGCTCGACCACGGCTATCTGGGCGGCAGAGGACTGGTTGCGGAATTTATGACCAAAGAAGTTAATCCGGAATGCGACCCGCTGGGACCGGACAATAAGATGATCTTTGCTACCGGATATTTCTCCGGCACCAGAGTACCGGCTTCCAACCGTCTTTCCATCGGCGGAAAGTCTCCGCTGACCGGACTGATCAAGGAATCCAACTCCGGCGGAACATTTGCCAGAAGAATGACCGACCACAAGATCAAGGAAATCATTATCGAAGGCGCTTCCGACAGCTGGAAATATCTCTACATCGGCAAGGACGGCAAGGCGCAGCTGATGGACGCATCCGCATATCTGGGCAAGGGAACCTACGCAACCTGCGAAGATTTCCGCAAAGCTTACGATAACAGAGTTGCCGTAGCAACCATCGGACCCGCCGGTGAGAACGGCTCCCTGGTTTCTTCCGTAATGTGCACCGAAATGAAGACCGGTTACCCCTGCAGAGCAGCAGCCCGCGGCGGTATGGGTGCAGTGATGGGTTCCAAGAAACTCAAGTCCATCGTAATCGAGCACGCAGACGATCCGTTCATCTACAAGTGCCCCACACCGGAATTCCAGGCAGAATTCGAAGAACTGAACAAGGCTATTACCGCAGCTATCGATGCCAACCCGCTGACCGGCCAGACCATGCCGCTCTACGGTTCCGCAGCCGGTGTAGATACCACCGGAAAGATGGGCGCACTTCCGTGGAACAACTTCAACGGAAAGTTTACCCCGGGCTGGGAAAGACTCGGAACAGTGGAATGGAGAAAGAACCTGATGGAGCACGGCGGCCACAGCACCATCGCCTGCCAGCCCACCTGCACGGTTCGCTGCTCCAACGAATACTGCGACAAGAACGGAAACTACCTCTCCGCAGGTATTGAATACGAAACCGTAGCACTCTGCGGTTCCAACATCGGCGTTTTCGATACCGACGTTGTCTGCACTCTGGACAGACTCTGCGACGACTTCGGTCAGGATACCATCGATACCGGCTGCGCACTGGGCGTTGCCATGGAATACGGTGTAATGAACTTCGGCGATGCAGACGCTGCCATCAATGCCGTTCGCGGTATGTACAGCGAAGATGCAAGCGATTTCCAGAAGGCTCTGCGGGGCGGCTGCGCCAGCGTAGCAGACTTCCTCAACGTTCCCGAACAGGAAATCAAGAAGGTTCCGGTTTCCAAGAGACAGGCATTTGCCGCTTATGACCCCCGTGTCATCAGAGGCTACGGTCTTTCCTGGGAAAGAGGACCCATGGGCGCTGACCATACTCAGGGCTCTGCAGCAACCTACCTTCCGAACCTGACACCGGAACAGCAGACCGACGCGGCTCTTTCCGCCACCTGCACCTGCGACTGCTTCATGTGCCTGTTCCCCTGGGCAGCAGTCAACTTCAACCCGAACGCAAGACCGGCCATCATGAGAATGGCTGCACTGCTTTCCGGCAAGGATGAAAATCCGGGCGCACAGGGCGTGGAAATGGTGGGTATGCCGATTCTGCAGATGGAATATGCCTGGAACGAAAAGGCCGGCTGGACCCACGACATGGATAAATTTTATGGCGGAGAAGGCAATTACATGTATAATGTAGGTCACGAGGCTGTCAAGGGCGCTACCTTCCGTTCCGTTCAGGACGGACCCATCCCGGCACCGGCAGCTCCCGCTGAAAAATAGCCGAAATCGGAAAGGAAACCCCGCAGATGATAAACATTACGGTGAACGGAGAAAAGAAGCCCGCAGAGGAGAATCTGAGCCTTCGTGAGGCGTTGGAACGCTTTACTCCCTACGGAGAGGAAGCCACCATCGTCGTTTATAACGGAAAAGCGTATAAAAGCATCGATCTGGAAGACGATGCGCCCGTACTGACGGAGGGCGACGATATAAACATCGTTCCTCTGATCATCGGCGGATGAAAAGAAGATACCCTGCAGATGCAGGTGTCGATACTACCTTTAATAACACACTCAAAGAAAGAACCGGCAGACAGCCGGTTCTTTCTCTTGTAAAAAAATCCCCCGGAAACTTCCGGGGGATTTTGTGTCTTATACGCCGAAAAATACAGTGTGGTAGAACTCTTTTACATATTCCGCGCCGTGCTCCTTAACCCATACCTGGGTGGAGACGCCGTTCTGGTTGATGAATTCCTCCACGTAATCGTGCTGGATCTTTGCCTGCGCCGCCTTTGCATCTTCGGAGAGCAGGGGCATCTGTTTTTCGTACTTTGCGAAAATCTTCAGGGTGTCTGCCAGAATTTCGATGCAGTCTGCGTCGTATTGCGGTACTCTCGTCTTGTAGAAGAATATGGGCCGTACCGCATCGAAGAAAGAGGGCTGGGTGGGAATATCCGGAATCTGCGGAAGACTTCCGAAGGTCTCTTTCAGTTCTGCCAGCAGGGCTTTGAACTGGGAGTCTTCCCGGTTTTCTGCCAGCTCGTAGGCTTCCACCAGGGCCATGCCGCCTTCGCCGCTGAACATGAAGTCGCTGCTGATCATGGGCAGCGCCTTGCAGGAGGGCATCAGGGTGACCGTCACCATCTGCATCATGGGGTTGCCTTCGGTGCGCATGGTCATCAGGTGACCCAGACCTTCGATCTCGTAGTGTTCATTGATGAACTGTGTGTTCATGGTGACCGGACGGGCAAATTCTCCCGCGTCCAGCTTTTTTACCGGATAGTCCTGTGCCAGAATGCCCAGACTGCGTTCCAGAATGATTTGTATGTTTTTTTCGTTGCTTTCGCTTGTGCTCATGGTGCTTCCTCCATCTTACAGTCTATGAATCCATTATACCATAAGATAGATATAACACAATGACGGAATGCGCGCCTTTACTTGGGCAGCATGTCCAGAGCGTCTTCGCCCGGGATCTTTACGGTCATCTTTACGCAGTGCTTCATGGAAGTCTGGGAAGACTTTTCGGTGATAATGCGCAGCGGGCCGTCGCAGTTGCCTGCTTCTTCCACGTAGGCGTTGTCCGTGTTCTTGTCCGTCAGTGCCCAGCCTTTGATGCCGTAGCAGAGCAGCATGGGCAGTCTGCGTCCGTCATCTGCGGTGATTCCCTGTTCCACATTGGAGAGCAGGAAGGTGGAAATCAGGTCGATCTCGTAGCCGTCCGGAGCGCCCAGCTTCAGGCTTGTGGCCTGGTCCAGACCCGGTACCGGAGAGGATGCGCAGAGCACGCCTTCCGTATTCTTGGCAGCAACATAGCCTGCTGCCTGGGGGTCGTAGCCGCAGATCTGCTTTACCAGCTTCCAGATGTCCAGACCTTCGCACCAGCCGATTTCCATAACGGAGTACTTGCCCCGGTATACGCAGTCGGTGTACTGTTCCAGTTCGCCTACGGTAAAGCTGCGGGTCCATTCGCTGCCGTTGTTGGAGATGGTGATTTCGAAGACGGAATCCTTGTAGCTTTCAAATTCCGGTGCCATGCTGTGGTTCCAGGCAATGTCCTCGTTGGGCACTGCATTCTCCGCGGCAATGGCTTCTTCCTCTGCAGTCTTGCGCAGGGCTGCCAGCTGTTTGGCATCCTGCTTCAGTTCTACCCGGATGCCGGTAAGTTCTGCGGTCAGTTCGGTGCCGCAGAGCAGGGCTGCCGGGCCGCCTGCGTTGTCTACGGGGTAGACGGCCGGATCGGAATCCAGCAGGGGCTTTAAGGCTCTTTCCTTAACGTAGCCCGGTGCGGAGGCATCCTTTACCAGCGGCGTGCCGTTCTTGGCAAAGACCACTGCGTACTTGCCGGATGCGGCGTCTGCCAGATCCAGAGTGACGTCGCCGGATGCGGTGGTAAGAATTACGCTTCCCTGCATCTTTTCGCCGTCTGCAGCGTAGGGTACGTTCAGGGTGCTGCCGATCAGGTAGGCCAGATCCACGCCTTCATAGATATCGCTTCCGCAGACCCGCTTTACCTGGGCCTGCTTCTTGCTGTTGGCGGTGACCCCGTTTCCGTAGAGAAGGTCTTCCAGAGCCAGTACGTTAAAGCTTTCCGGAGCGCCTGCATTTTTGCCTGCGGCGGTGAGTGCCAGCGGCAGAGGCGTCTCGGCCAGTTCTGCCAGGGCCGGGTCGCCGGAGGCCTTGTGGGTACTGTAGTAGCAGTCATCGCCTACGATAACGTCGGAAAGGTACTGCACCTGGTTGGAGCCGTTGGCGTGGCTGTAGTTGGTCTTGCCGAACACCACGCGGAAGGGACCGCCGGAGTTGGACAGACCGGACAGGAAGCCCTCGTCCTTCTTGCCGATGACGTAAGGATAATTGTTGAAGCCGTAGGCCAGCAGCACCGGATATCCGGTATCCACCAGGTCTTCGTTGGTGGACTGATAGCTGCCGTCGTTGTTGTCTGCGGCGTTTTTGTTGTAGAAGCCGAAGGCGTCCGGATAGGACAGGGCATCCACAGAGAACTTCTCGGAGGAGATGACGCCGTCGGAAGCCAGGAAGCTGATCAGCGTGGTTCTGGCTGCCTTGGTGCCCATGGCATCGTAGTCGGGCATGCCCAGGTAGCAGAGCAGATCGTAAAGCTTTAAGCCTTCGTATTCATTGACATACCAGTAGGTATTGTTGGCCAGGGAGTAGGCTCTGCGGTAACCCAGACCGCCTTCTGCCACGTTGCCCTTGTCGTCGTATTTTACCAGAGCTTCCAGCTGGGCGGTGGTCAGATCGATCTCGCAGCCCAGGGTCTTGCCCCGGAAAGTCACCACGTAGTCCTTCAGTCCGGAGGCTGCGTAGGGGCTGCCTTCCTTGTCGTGGCGGAAGCCCGGTTCGCTTTCCTCGCAGACGTATACGTAGGCTGCGTTGGCGAATTCTTCGTTGTTTTCGGTGCCGTAGGCCTTCAGGTCGTAGACCAGCTTTAAGCAGCCGTCATCGTTTTTCAGTTCCTTTACGTATCCTTCGGAATGGGTGGAACTGTCCTTGCCGTTGAATACGAAGGGGGCTGCCTTCTTGCCGTCCTTGGTGCCCTTGCCGTAGGCCAGCAGAACGGGCCGTCCGGCGTCGTGAGCCGCCTTTACTTCCTCCGTGGTAAAGGAAGCAATCTGGGACCGGTTGGAATTCTTAATAATGACCCGGTAGGCCTTGTCCGTGGGAACGATGCCCTCGGATTCGCCCAGGGTGCTTAAAAGCTGCCACAGGTCGGCGCCTTCGTAGGTGTAGGTGCCGTTCTTGTCGCTGTACAGACCTCTTGCCAGAATGGTTTCGTGGGCCTCCATGGAACCGATGGGAAGGGGCACGCTTTCCTTCATGGCAGGGCCTTCCACCGTAAGGGTGGCGCAGGTAATGGCGTCTACGCCGTAGGGGTAGCGCTCCTGCTCGTTCTTTTCTGCCGCCTGACTGCCGGGATACTGTCCGCCGTTGGTGATGTGGCTGTAGGGGCTTTCCCCGAAGTTCTCCGCCGTGGAAACTGCCGGAAGATTCTCTTCCGCACCGCCGCAGGCCGTAAAGCTCAGCATCATGGCCAGCATCAGGAGGATGGCTGTAATCTTATTTCTTGTCCGCATAATATTTATCCGTGTGGTACTGCATTAAACCCTTCAGCATGGACTGCATGTTGGAGGAGGATACGGTGGCGCCGGTCAGGGCGTCCGCATCCAGAGGCTCGATCCATGTGCCGTAGCCTTCAAAGCTGTCGATTTCCGCCTTGCTGACCCCGGTAAAGCCCTTGGTCAGATGTTCGTTCATGTAGTCCTCGGTATAGTAGGAAATGTAGTAGTTGGGGTTGCTGTCGCCCCAGAGTCCCTTGTTGTCCAGGCAGGTGATGTCCCGGATGGTGGCCGCATCCGCCGTGGGTCTGGTGTTCAGAACTTCCACGTAGCAGACCATGTAATAGTTGACCAGGGCGTTCCTGCAGGTGCAGGAGGAATAAGCTACCTGATAGGCGGTAAAGGTGGTGTTGCTGTGCTCGAAAAGAATCACCGCATCGTAGGTCTCGGAGGCGCCTCCGGAGGCATAGTGGGTGTAGGGGAAGGTAGCATAGCCGCCGCTTTCCGTTTTGTTTTCGGGGGCTTTTTCGCCGCTTTCGCAAGCGAAAAGGCACAGGGTCAGTACAATTACCGTCAGGACGGCCAAGAGGGCTGAAATCGTCTTTTTCATACTACTCCAATGGGTTTAACTTCTCAAAATCGATATAGGCATAATCCGCCCGCCAGGTGGCGTAAATGTTGTGACCCTTCACGTCTTCCGGGTAGACCACCAGTTCCACGGCATGACTGCCGGTGTAGGTCCAGTTTGCCCCCGTGTTGTAGAGACGGGTTTCGTCCCAGCCCAGGGCAATGAGCAGCTGCTTGGTCATGTTGGCATAGCCGCCGCCTCCGCACATCAGGAAGATGGCTTTGTCCTTGGGGAACAGCTCTTCCAGAATCATCATGGATTCCTCGTAAAGAGGCTTCGCGGAAACCACGTGACCGTCCTCGGTCCATTCCACTTCGAAGAGCTTGTCTCCGGTGTAGGCGTTGGCCACGGGCAGACTCTGCATGGTAGCCAGGTAGGGATAGGGTACAACTTTGTAGCCTTCGATGGTGGCGGTCAGGTCGGCTTCTCCGCCGATGGCTGCGTATTCCGCCGGGTCAAAAAGCATGCGCACGTCCCGGTAGGCTACGTCATCCCGGCCCAGCCAGCTGTCGATGGTCTGCTGGTTGATGTTTTTGTCCACCCCGAACTGGGAGGTTTCGTCCGCTTCGGGCGGGGGAAGCTCCGCAGGCTTCTGGGGCTGGGGATTATTATTTTGTCCGCATGCACTAAGCAGCCCTATGAGAAGGGCTGCCAGCACTGCGAGATAAATCGCTTTTTTCATTTGTTTTAACTACTTTGCTTCAAAGCTTACAACGTCTCTTGCATAGAGATTTCCGGTGGTTTCTGCGCAGGGTGCGAGCCATACGGTTCCGTTTTCGCCGGTTGCCTTATCCTTTTCGATGGCGATGATGGTCAGTTCGTTTGCAATGTTTCCGGGTGCAAGTTCGGAAGAATATCCGTCTGCTGCAACAGCCTTAACACTGGTAACGTCCTTCAGACCGATCTTTTCAAGAACGTCCTTCAGAACGTATCCGCTGTACTTGCTTTCGGAAATAACGCCCTTGGAGTTCTGGGTGGTAACGGTGATTCTCCAAACCTTCAGGCCTGCCAGGTCCTTATTGGTAACGGTCTTGTCGTTGATCTTGAAGGAGAAGTCTCCGAAGGTGATTTTGTCGGTCTTGTCTTCTGCTACCGGGTCTTTCAGTTCGGTAACTTCGCCGGAATTGTTTCCGCCGCCGTTTTCGTTCGGGTCGATTTTGCTTTCCGGAACGTTGGCCTTTTCGAACTTAATGTTCTTGAGATCGCTGAGGATGTCTCCGGTGGTCTTGGTGTCTACCGGGCAGAACCATGGGCCGTTCTTGAACTGGGTGCCGTCCTTGGAGATGGCTACCATAATGTTTTCCAGTGTGCCTTCATAGTCGAAGGTGTAGTCGTCGGTTGCCTTCGGTGTGATCTTTCCGGATACGTCGGTGATTCCGCAGAATTCAAGAATATCTGTGAGCTTGAATCCGATGAACACGTTGCTGTGCGGAGTACCGGAAGAGTTTACGGTGTCAACGGTTGCCTTGTAGCAGGCATATTCCGCCATGTCATCGTTGGTGACCTTAACGCCGCCTACGTGGATGGAGAATGCGGGAATGGTTACTCCCTTTACTTCTTCCATGTTGGAACTGGGTGTCGGTTTTTCGGGTTCCTTCTCCTTACCGCATGCGGCCAGAGAGAAGATCATCAGCATTGCCAGAAGCAGTGCCAATACTTTTTTTGCATTCATTTTTCATTTACCTCCATGAAATACTTTTTTCATTGTATGCAAAGTATATATTCACATCGGCGGGAGAATTCTCGCCCCCGTAAGTGACAATTTTTACATGGCATCCCAGTCGATGCCCAGCTCTTCGTCGAAGCATCTGCCGAACATGAAGCGGTAGTAGCTGTCCACGTGATCTTCGAAATCTTCGGCGGAGAAGTAGTCCGGATACATGGTCCGGAGCATATATAAGGTGCCCAGCACGCAGGACATGCCCGGCATATCCCAGGAGTCCGCCTGGGTGGGAATAATGTGGATATCCTTGTTTTTTACTGCGGTGACCGCGCTCCAGGTGCTGTCCGCCATCATTTCTTCCGGGGTATAGTCCCGGGAGGTGGAGCTGGTGCAGAAAATCACCTCCGGATTCCACTGGAATACTTTTTCCACGCCGGAATCGATCCAGCTGTGATCCTTGCCTTCATCCACCACGGGAATGCCGCCGGCCTGCCGGATCATCCAGGTCTGAAGCATGTCGTCTCCGGCTACCCTGCCCAGATTGCCGCCCATGAGCAGCGCGGTTTTGCGCTGGCTTTCCGGAATGGTTTCCACGATGGATGCCACGTAGGCGAACTCGGACTCGATCCACGCCACGGCGGTCTCGGCCCGGTCTTCGGCGCCGAAGTACTTGCCCAGCATGCGAAGGGTGGTTTTGATGTCTTCCACGTTTTCCACGGTAATGGTGACCGCGTCAATGCCCAGGCGCTCTACGGATTCCACGGTGTCCGGGTCGTTGGAGCGGTGTACCAGGGCGGTGGGCGCATAGCCCGCCAGCTTTTCCAGGTCTACCACTCCCCGGCCTACGGTACCTGCGGCCTTCAGATTGGCGTCCGCCGTGTACCAGAAATCGCTTTTGGCGTTGACCGCCAGCACCCGGTCCGTAATGCCCAGTGCCACGAAGAAGGGCACGGAAACTGCGTACACGGAAGCAATGGTGGCTTCTTCCGGATGGAGAGGAATGTAAATCTCTCTGCCGGCGCCGTCAATCACGGTTTCCGTTCCATGTTCCTTTGCGGAGTTTTGGGCTCCGCAGGAACACAGACTAAGGAGTATTGTAAGTATTAACAGTAAAGATAGTATTCGCTTCATGATTTTCTGCCCGCCTTCTTCCGGAAAAGGCGGGCGCTTTTATTATATTTACTTTAAGACGATGGGGTCACTGCCCGGAAGTGTGACGACAATTTTTTCGCAATATTTGATGGATCCGCCCTGGAAACCTTCCACTACTACGCGCAGCGGTCCGTCGCAGTTCTTTGCCATGCCGGTATAGCCTTCATGGCCTTCGGTATCTACCAGCGGGTAGCCCTTGCAGGCGTAGGCCAGCAGAATGCGCTTGCTTCCTTCGATACCGTCCACAAAACCGGTCAGGTAGCAGTTGGCCAGCAGATCGTTCTTGTAGCCGTCGTTGGCGTAGGCGGTAATGGCGATGGGGCTGGAAAGATCCACGCCTTCGCCGGCGGTTCTGGTAATCAGCTTCCAGATATCAATGCCTTCGCATTCGCCGATATCCAGTACGGTATAGGTGTCGCGGACGATGATTTCTTCCATGGCTTCCAGTTCCGCCACGGTGAATTCCTTGGAAACCTCGCCGGCGTCGTTCTTAAAGGTAAGGGTGAACTTGTGGTCCAGGAACTCCGCGAATACGTCGCTCATACTGTGGGACCAGGTATTCACTTCGTTGGCATCCACATAGATGGAAACCACGTTCTTCAGGCACAGGCTCTTGTTGACGCTGTCTGCGCTTTCCTGGGGGACTACCAGCATCAGCGGTCCGCCGGTTTCGGAGGTGAGCGGGGTGCCCTGCATCTTGTCGCCGTCCACTTCGCCCTTGCCGTAGGCCAGCATGGCGTAGACCTTGTCCTTGTCGCCGCTGACGAAGTTGTCGAAGCTCTTCTTTAAGGTCATCAGTGAATAGGTGGCGCTGCTGCCGTCCGCGCAGGTAACGGTAACGTCTCCCGCGTTGTTGTTGATGCCGATGCGCTTGAAGAGTTCATAGACGGATACGCCTCTGTAGCGTTCCTCGCTCAGGGTGCCGGACTTATTCAGCATGCTGTAGTCCAGGGTCTTTGCGGTGGTCTGCATACCCTCCAGCTCGGATACGGTAAAGGTCTTTTCCTTTTCCAGTCCGGGGCCGAAGAAGCGGATTTTGCTGCTCTGATATTTTGCGAATTCGGATGCGATGTGGGCATAGGAATCCGGGATCAGTTCGATTTTGATTTCGCTCAGGTTGGTGATTGCCAGTCCGTTGTTTTCCGAAGAGGAGGCACTGGGTACCAGTACGGTCAGAGGACCGCCGGCGTTGTCCACTTCGTATTCCTTCGGGTCGGAATCCAGGAAGGGCTTTAAGGCTGCTGCGGCTTCGTAGCCTGCAGCCTTGCTGTCTGCAACCAGCGGGCTGCCGTTCTTGGCAAAGGTCAGCACGGAAACCAGACCGCTGCGCTTCAGCTGGGTGTTGTAGCCGGATGCAAAGAGCTGTTCCAGGCTGACGGTAACTTGGCCTTCGGCGCCGATAAAGGTGGCGGTGCCGTTCATGCCGGGCAGACCCAGTACGTTCATGAAGAAGTACTGAATGTCCACGCCTTCGTAAACGGAGGTCTTGCCGCCGGCTTCGTAGGAGTTCTTTACCTTGGCCAGGGATTTGTTCTGGGCACTTACGTTTTCGCCGTAGATTACGTCTTCGATTTCGCCCACGGTGAAATCTCTGCGCACCAGTTCCTTGCCGGATGCATCGGTAACGCTGACGGCAACGGTGCTTTCCGCCAGCGCGGAGAGATCCTTGTTTTCGGTGTATTTATGGGTATTGTACAGTACGTCGTTTCCGGCGATGATGTCTGCCAGATACTGAATCTGGTTGGAGCCGTTGGCGTGGTTGTACTGGGTTTTTCCGAAGACCACGCGGAAGGGGCCGCCGCTGTTGGACAGACCGGAAACGTAGGCATCATCGGATTTTGTAATGGTGTAAGGATAGTCGTTTACGCCGTAGGAGAGAAGGATGGGGTATCCCAGCTTCACCAGGTCGGCGTTGGTGGGTACGTAGGTTCCGTCTCCGTTGTCCTGGGCGTTCTTCTTATAGAAACCGAAGGCTTCCGGATAGGACAGGGTGTCCACGGAGAAGGTTTCGCTGGCTGCCACGCCGTCGGAGGCGATGAAGCTGACCAGGGTGGTTCTGGCGGCCTTGGTGCCCATTTCTTCCGCACTGGGCATGCCCAGATACTGAAGCAGCTGATAAAGCTGCAGGCCTTCGTATTCGTTGACGTACCAGTAGGCGTTGTTGGCCAGAGAGTCCCAGTCGGAATATCCGATGCCGCCTTCTACCACGCCGCCGTCCTTGTTATAGGTGACCAGAGCTTCCAGCTGGCGGGTGGTCATATCGAATTCCCGGCCCAGAGCGGAGCCGCGGAAGGTAACGATGTAATCGGTATAACGGGAGTCGCCGAAGGTCTCCGGATCTGCACTGCTGTGCTTGAAGCCCGGGGTGTTTTCTTCGCAGACGTAGACGTAAGCCACGTTGGAGAAGGTTTTGTAGGAACCGTTTCCGTAACTTCCGTTGTCATAGACCAGCTTGATGCAGCCGTCATCGTTCTTTAGCTTGGATTCGTAGCCCAGAGAGTGGGTATTCTTGTCCACGCCGTCGAATACGAAGGGGGCGCAGGTGCTGCCGTCCTTGGTACCCATGCCGTAGGCCAGGATGGCCGGGCGTCCCGCATCGTGAGCTGCTTTGATTTCTGCCAGGGTCAGGGTGGCTACGTCTTCCCGGTTGGCGTTCTTTAAGACCACTTCGTAGGCGGTGTCGGTCAGGATAATACCGTTGTCGCCCTCCACCATTTCGGTGAGCAGGTGATAAAGATCCAGTCCTTCATAGGTGAAGGCGCCCTTGGAATCTTTGTAAAGACCCCGGACGATGCCGGATTTCAGGTTCTCCACTTCCCGGACGGAAAGGGGAATGCTGGTGACCACGGCCGGACCTTCCACCGTAAGGGTGGCGCCGGTAATGGCATCGATATTGTAGGGGAGTCCGTCGCCGGCGTCTTCTTTTCCGCCGTTGTTGATGTGCTTGTAGGCGCTGGCGGAGTAGTCCTGGTCAAAGGACACCGGGTCGAACTGCTCCTGGCCGCAGCTGCAAAGAGAAAGCAGGAGCAGAAGCATTAAAAAAACAGATAAAAATTTTTTCATTTAGTCTCCTTTGTTCGGGAAATAAAAAAACTTCCCCGAAAAGGAAGTCGAATCAGGCAAAGACCGTATATTCAACTTCTTTTCAAACACGGAAGGCTCCGCTGTTTCCGGCGGAACCCTGGTCATAAATCCTTGCATTGGAGGGAAATATGACTCGAAATTGATTTTTTTTATAGTATATCACAAGAAAAATGACGAATAAAGTAAAAATCGTTTTGTCTTAACGGATAATAAGGATGAAAACATAATAGTATTTTCATAACCCATATTGAAAAATTCATTCATTTTCTGCATAATATATGGGACTAAGAAGTGTATATATTATGTACAGGAGGATATGAAAAATGGCAAGCAAATACTCAGGATATATGGGCCGCATTGCGGACTTCAACCTGAGCGACGGCACCCTGAGGGACTATCCCTGGACCGATGAAGACAGAGAGCTGTATATCGGCGGAAAAATCGCCGCAGCAAAGATTCTCTGCGATAACCTTACGGGAAAGGAAACCGCTTTTTCCGAAGAAAATATCATCGTGATTTCCACGGGTCCGCTGACCGGTACCGGTGCACCCAGTTCCAGCAGATTCGACATTTCCACCATCTCTCCCCAGACCGGTATCACCACTTCCTCCAACTGCGGCGGAAGATTCGGATACTATCTGAAGAAGGCAGGCTTCGATGCCCTGATCTTAAGAGGCAAGTGCGAAAAGCCTTCCTGGCTGGAAATTGAAAACGACAAGTTTACCCTGCACGAAGCGGAGGAACTCTGGGGACTGAAAACAGGAGAAACTCAGGAAAAGCTGGACGCGATTCACGTAACCAGAACCGGAAAGCCCGTCAAGCACGGACAGCTGTGCATCGGACCTGCGGGAGAACATCTGGTCCGCTACGCTGCGGTCATCTCCGACGAGAGAGCTGCGGGCCGTGCCGGTGTAGGCGCTGTTTTCGGCTGGAAGAATCTGAAGGCAATCACTGCCAGAGGAAATAATAAAGTTACCGTCCACGATCCGGAAAAGGCAGTGGAATGGAACAAGAAGTGGGTCAAGTATCTGAAAGAACATCCGCTTACCGGAAACCAGCTTCCGCGGCTGGGCACTGCCGGTCTGGTATCCCAGATGCAGATGCGCAAGATGCTCTCCACCAAGAACTATAACTACGGTACTTTTGACGATTTCGAAAAGGTCAACGGCGAAACCCTGGCCGAAGAATTCAATATCGTCAACAAGGGCTGCCTGTCCTGCCCCATCAAGTGCGCAAGAACCGTAAACGTGGAAGGCAAGGAAGTAAAGGGACCGGAACTGGAAACCCTGGGACTTCTGGGCGGCGGCATTTTAAACGACAACCTTTACGATATCCTGAAATGGAACAACGAGCTGGATGAGCTGGGTATGGATACCATTTCCGCAAGCTCCACTCTGGCATGGGCCATGGAAGCCAACGAAAAGGGCCTGTGGGACAACGGTCTGGAATTCGGAAAGACCGACAACATCTCTCAGATCTGGGATGATATCGCCCACAGAAGAGGCATCGGCAACGAGCTGGCAGAAGGCTCCAAGCGGCTTTCCGAAAAGTACGGCGGCAAGGAATTCGCCATCCAGAGCAAAGGTCTGGAACTGGCTGCCTATGAACCGCGCCGTGCGGTAGGACAGGGCCTGGGCTACGCCGTTTCCAACAGAGGCGGCTGCCACCTGAACGGCGGATACCTGGTAATCGTGGAAGGTCTGGGACTCTTTGCGGATCCGCAGACACCCCACGCAAAAGCAGACTTTACCATGCTGTTCCAGGATTTGATGGAAACCATCTCCGCATCCGGACAGTGTCTGTTCACATCCTACGCCTTTTTCCCGGCGTTCCTGATCACCAATCCCAACGGCGTGGTGACCACTGCCATCAACAAGGCGATTCCGTATATCGGCTGGGCGCTCCGCGGCATCAACCGCAGCACGCCGGCCCTGGCACTGCATCTTCCGGTATTCCATCATACCAAGATGTTCCAGTATGCACTGGGCATGCCCATGACCTTCGGAAAATACGTCCGCATCGGTGAAAGAGGCTATACGCTGGAGCGTTACCTCAATGCCAAATTCGGCGTTTCCGCAGCTATGGATACCCTTCCGGCAAGACTGACGGACGTTCCTCAGGATCCGGAAGACGATACTACCAGAGTACCGCTGGAAGAAATGAAGAAGACCTACTACAAAGCCAGAATGTGGGATGAAAACGGTCTTCCGACAGAAAAGACCTTAAAGCGTCTGGGCATCAAACTTTAGGTGACTTCGGATGGTTAAAGTAAAATTGTTCGGAATTTTCCGGCTGGATACCGGCATCCGGGAAATGGAAGCGGAGGCTTCTTCCGTAAAGGAACTTCTGCCGCTGGTACTGGAAAAGGCAAAGGAAAACAACCCGAAGATTAAGATGACACTAAAGGATCTGGACGGCTGCATCGTTGTGGTCAACGGCGTCCAGAAAAGCAAAACTGTAAAGCTTCGCGACGGAGATGAGGTCATGCTCATGAGTCCCGTCTGCGGGGGTTAGGAGGAAAAATGGCAGAAAAAAACAGACCCTATATTGATGCGATCTCCTGCTCCGGCTGCTCTCTGTGCGTTGAGAACTGCCCGCAGAACTGTCTGGCCCTTACCGAGCCCAGATATCAGGGAGACACAAGAACTTACGTGTACATCAAGGATCCCGCAAAGTGCATCGGCTGCGGCATCTGTGCACAGAACTGCCCCACCCAGGTCATCACCATGTGCAAGCCGGGCACCGTTCCGGAGCATCTGACCAAGGGCAGCGCAAGCCCGCTCAAGAAGGCTTACTGCAGAGTGTTCCAGGCAGTGATGAAGGTCGGCAACTACTTTATGGGCTACAGAACTCCGGAATACATCGAAGGACCCGGCTGCGTAAAACAGCTTCCGGAACAGATTCTGTCCAAGGGCGTCAACAAGGTTCTTCTGGTAACCGATAACGGCCTGGTAAAACTGGGTGTTCCCGACGGACTGATCAGCGCCATGCAGGAAAAGAACCTCCCGTTCGAAGTATTCTCCGACATTCAGCCCAATCCCACCGATCTGAACGTGGAAGCAGGCTTTAAGGTGTTCAAGGAAAAGAACTGCGACGGTATCATCGCTTTCGGCGGCGGCTCCCCCATGGACTGCGCCAAGGGTATTGCGGCAAAGAACGCACATCCCAGGAAGAAGGTTTCCCAGCTGCAGGGTCTTTTAAAGGTTCATAAGAGAATCTGCCCGTTCTGGGCGGTTCCCACCACGGCAGGTACCGGTTCCGAAACCACCGTTGCCGCAGTCATTACCGAGGCTGCAACCCACCACAAGGCGTCCATCAACGACCCGTCCATTCTGCCGAAATACGCAGTGCTTGATCCGGAACTCACCGTCGGTCTTCCGCCTTACACCACAGCAACCACCGGTATGGACGCTCTCTGCCACGCAGTAGAGGCTTACACCAACCACACCTATAACACCAAGGAAGAAGACTGGAGAGCCAAGGAAGCGGTTCGTCTGATCCACGACTATCTCTACAGAGCTTATCAGGACGGCCATGATATGGAGGCCCGTCAGAAGATGCAGCTGGCTGCTTTCCACGCAGGCAGAGCCTTTACCAGAGGCTGCGTAGGTTACGTTCATGCGGTAGGACATACCCTGGGCGGACTCTACGGCGTAGCCCACGGTGTAGCTATGAGCGTAATTCTTCCTCACGTAATGCGTCAGTTCGGACCGGCAGTCTATGACAAGCTGGCAGACCTGGCCGACGTATGCGGTATCGAAGGCGACGGCATCCAGGAGAAGGCAGAAAACTTCATCGCCTGGATGGATGAACTGAAGGTAAAGATGGGAATCCCGGCAGGATTTGACTGCATCAAGGACGAAGACATCGACCAGATCATCGCCTGGGCAACCAAGGAAGCCAACCCGCTCTATCCGGTACCGGTAGTTTGGGGCGACGAAGACTTCAGACGTCTGATTCACACTTTAAGAACCGCAAAGTAGTGCAAAAAATAAACGCCGCCGAGACAGTATTTGCTGTCCCGGCGGTTTTTTCTTGTTCTTTTGCGGGAGGTAATGTGATATTATAAAATAGTAAATATATAAATTTTGAAAAATAAGGAAGAAAGGAAATAATGACATGGCAGACATGACACCGAAGGAAAATTTTATGGCCGTTGCTACCGGTGAAATTCCGCAGAGCATTTTGTGCTATAACATGGGAATGCGCTCTCCCGCAGGAAATGAGCCGACCCGAATGATCGGCCCGAATCTGTTTCAGGATACCTCCCACGGACCCAACGGAGGAACGGATATCTGGGGTGTACACTATGTAACCAACGAGGAAACCGGATATGCCTCCATTCCGGAGCCGAACAATTTTATGCTGGATGACATTACCCGGTGGAGAGATGTGGTGAAGGCGCCGGCAATGCCGGATGTGGATTGGGAAGCCATGGCAAAGGCAGACTTCGAGAAGGCGGAAATCAACCGGAATGTCAGTGCGGTAATGTGCAATGCGGGATTGATGCCCTTCCAGCAGCTGATTGCCTTTATGGGCTTTACGGAGGGTCTCTGCGCTCTCTATGAGGAGCCGGAAGAGGTGAAGTCCCTCATGGACTATCTCTGCGACTTCTATCTTCCGATTATCGAAAACACGCTGGAGTATTACAAACCGGATGTTTTCTATATGCTTGACGATACTGCCAGCAAATATAATCCTTTCTTTTCCAAGGCGATATACGAAGATATTTTTTATCCGATGTATCAGAGGATGGCAAAGCCGGCAATCGAAAGAGGCCTGCCGATTATTTTTCATAACTGCGGACGCTGTGAAGATTTCCTGGATTACATGGTGAATTTTGGCGTAAAAATGTGGGATCCCGCCCAAACCGAGAACGATCTGGATGCCGTAAAGGAAAAGTACGGAAGAAATCTGGGCATCGTAGGCGGATGGGAAATCGGCATGATCCCGGATTGGCAGAATGCATCCGATGAGGTGATCGTGGAATCTGTCCGCAGCACCATCGACCGGTATGGAGCGGACGGCGGCTACATGTTCATCTGCGGCATCCTTGCCAGACCCGGCGATACCGAAAGCGCACGGATCCGCAGCCTGGTGAGAAACGCCGCGGCGGAATACGGTAAGAATTACTACGAAAAGCATTAATAGTATCATGAAGAAAAAAAATTCCCGGCGAGTTTTCGTCGGGAATTTTTGCTTTTATCAAAACTCTATTACCTGAAAACTGCAGCTTTTCAAATCTGCAATAAAGAGCTTGTTTTCCAGAGTATCTTCTTTTCCGAGAAGCACTTTGAGGGCCTCCGCTGTCTGCACGCCCGCCGCAAAGCCCGGGGCAAAAGACAGCACGGACGGGGCCTGGGCCTTCAGGTTTCGCGGATAGATTTTATCCAGAAAGCCGGAACCCGGCGCTACGGTGCTGGCCTGAGCACACCACCCGGAAATCGCGCCGTGAATAAAATATATTCCCAGTGCGGCGCAGGCATCCGCCGCAATAAATCTTCCTTCTATATTGTCCATGGCATCCAGTACCAGGTCGGAGCCCTTCAGTATTTTCACCGCGTTTTCCGCCGTGAGCATCCGGTCGATGACTTTTACCTTTACTTCGCTGTTGACGGCCCTGATTCGTTTCGCCGCCTCTGCGGCCTTTCTTCTGCCAAGGTTTTTCTCCGTGGACAAGAGCTGACGGTTTAGATTGCTTTCGGAAAATTCGTCGCAGTCGATCACCCGGATGCAGCCCACGCCCAGCCGCGCCATATTTTCAATCAAATTGCCGCCCAGTCCGCCGCAGCCGATAATACTGACGGTTTTGGTTTTTAACAGTTCCTGTTCCTCCTCGCGAATGGAGGGAAAATTTCTTTTGTACCTTTCCTGAATCATCTGTTTTCCTCCGAACTGCCAAAATTATATCATATATTGAGATAAAAGTGGAAATGTGGTAGTATATTGCGGCGTGTTTGCAGGAGAAAACCGATGGAAAAAAAGCAATTTGCGGAGGCTTTTCCGGATTTCGGAGAAGTGTGCGCAGAGAATTACGAAGAAAAAAGGAAAATTTTGCAGGATGCCAACGCCAACCTTCTCGGCGTGGTGCTGAGTGAAAACGAGCAGGCGCTGGATGTCTATCTGAAAAAATGTCTGGAAGAGTACCGGGAAAGCTGCGGAGGCACGATTCCCTACGACGTTCCGGTGCTCGCGGACGAAAACATCCGAAAAAGCCGCCTGTACGATTTTTGTTCCCGGATGCCCAAGGGCGCGGAGCTTCATGTGCACGACATGACCCTGCTGCCCGTCGGAGAATTGGCGGAGCTGCTCTGCGAATGTCCGGAGTTTTATGTGCAGCCCGGCAGCTGCGTTCTTGCCTGCTGCGGAACGGACGGCGCGCCGGATGCTTCCTTCGTTTCCTTCGCCCAGGCGATTGCCCGGGGTCTTGTCACCAAAGCGGACCTGCTGCGGGAATGGACGGTCTTGGGAGCGGCGGACGGCGAAAACATCTGGGATTATTTCGAGGGGCTGTTTGCAAAGCACGGAGCGCTTTCCGCGCAGACATCCTTCGTTTACAAATATTATGTCAGAGCTTTGCGCTACTACTGCGAAAGAAAGGCGGTGCATCTGGAAATCCACCTGATGATGGATATGGAACGGGAAAAATGCACCCGCTACGTGGAGGCCATCCGCAGTGCGTACTATGCGGTCAAAGAGGACTATCCCTATCTGACCGTGCGGATTATCGGCGCCGGGGTCAAGGCGGACAGCGAGAATCTGGAATGTTCCCGGCTCTGCTTTGAAAACACCGTGTACACCGCCGCGCATATTACGGACTGTTCGGAGGGAAGAGAACGCCCCTTTGTCATCGGTTTCGATCTGGTGAACGAGGAGGACAGTGCTTTTCCGCTGAAGACCTTTGCGCCCATGCTGCTGCGCGCCGGAAAGATGTATCCCGACCTGCATCTTTATATTCACGGGGGAGAAAGTCTGGACGCCGGGAACGACAATCTGATCGATGCTTTCCTGCTGGGTGCTTCCCGGGTGGGGCACGGGCTGAATCTTTACCGTTATCCGGATCTGCACAGACGATATGCGGAGGCGGAGATCTGCCTGGAGGTATGCCCCGTAAGCAATCAGGCGCTGGGATATACCAGGGATATCCGCAATCATCCGGTGGTGGAGTATCTGAAGACCGGCGTGCCGGTGGCCATTTGCTCCGACGACCCGCTGTATATGGAGCATGAAACTCTTACCGATGACTATTTTGCCGCAGCGGTGGGATGGGGCCTGGGCGTAGCGGAGCTGAAGCAGCTTTGCATCAATTCCATCCTCTACAGCGGGCTGGATCAGGAGGACCGAATCGCGTCCATGCGGGCTTTCGGCATATTATGGAACGAATTTGTGAATTATTTCGTAAAAAACATTTGACTTTGCCCTATTTGCGCATTACACTATGAGGGTATCACTATGCCATATTGGGGCATTGTGTATTTTGCGTTGATTAACGTATAAGAAAACGGAGGATATAAAAATGGCAGCAGATGCTAGAGTAAAGGTTGTACTTGCATGCACAGAATGCAAGCAGAGAAACTACAATACAACAAAGAACAAGAAGAACGATCCGGACAGAATCGAACTCAACAAGTATTGCAGATTCTGCAAGAAGAACACCGTACACAGAGAAACAAAGTAGTCGAAAGGAAGACGTGCTGTTATGGCAAACCAGATAGTTGAAAAGAAAGGCTTCTTTGCTCGTATCCGGGATTACTTCAAGGGAGTATCCTCCGAGCTGAAGAAGGTTACCTGGCCTACAAAGAAGGAAACAAACCGCTATACACTGGTCGTTATTGCA
The DNA here is from genome assembly GCA_045643345.1 of Anaerovoracaceae bacterium. Classification (GTDB taxonomy): domain Bacteria; phylum Bacillota; class Clostridia; order Peptostreptococcales; family Anaerovoracaceae; genus RUG13409. Next base: position 29,884 of record JAZUKP010000063.1, read on the forward strand.
GTCTGCGCGGCTTTTGCACTTCTTTTCTGGCTGATCGACGTAGGCATTCTTTCTCTCCTCAAGCTTGTTATTTAGGGTGAGGAAACAAAATGTCTGACGAGAAAATCATCCAGCCGGAAGAACAGGTCAGCGAGATCGCTCCCTCCGTTGCCGGAGAAAAGGACGAAACGCCCGCCGGATTCTGGCGCAGATACAAAGAGCCGAAGTGGTATGTGGTGCATACCTATTCTGGCTATGAGAACAAAGTGAAGACAAATCTGGAAAAGCTGGTAGAGAACCGGAACATGCAGGATCTGGTTCTTCAGATTGTGGTGCCTACGGAAACCGTTGTGGAACAGCGGGAAACCGGCGCCAAGACCAGAGAAAAGAAGATATTCCCGGGTTATGTTCTTGTCAAGATGATTGTAACCAACGAGTCCTGGTACCTGGTCCGCAACGCCCAGGGTGTTACCGGCTTTGTCGGACAGGGCTCCGAGCCGATTCCGCTCACCGATGAAGAGATCCGCCGCCTGGGCATTGAAAAGGTGGAGGTTCATCTGGAAATCGCAGCGGGAGATATGGTCAAGATTATTTCCGGACCGTTCAAGGGCTTTACCGGTGTCATCGAAGAAGTAAACGCAGACAAGAAGACCCTGAGAACCAAAGTCGATATGTTCGGCAGAGCTACCCCGGTGGAACTGGAGTTCAGCCAGGTAGACAAAATCGTTTAGCTATAGGCGGCCGAAAGGCTTTCTATATAAAAATACGGAAGAAAGGAGAAAAAAATGGCAAAGAAGATTGACAGCTATGTTAAGCTTCAGATTCCGGCAGGAAAGGCAAATCCGGCTCCCCCGGTAGGCCCGGCACTCGGTCAGAAATCCGTTAACATCATGGACTTCTGCAAGCAGTTCAATGCAAGAACAGCAGACCAGGCAGGAATGATCATTCCGGTAGTTATCACAGTATACTCCGACAGATCTTTCGACTTTATCTGCAAGACACCGCCTGCACCGGTTCTTATCAAGAAAGCGGCAGGAATCGAAAAGGCTTCCGGCGAACCCAACAAGAAGAAGGTTGCAACCATTACAACCGCTCAGGCAAGAGAGATCGCCGAAAAGAAGATGCCGGACCTCAATGCAGCAAACATTGACACCGCAACTTCTATGATCAAGGGCACCGCCCGCAGCATGGGCGTAGTAGTCCAGGACTAAGCAGTGGAAGGCTGTAAATAGCCGTTAGTACCACAGAGAGGAAATATCATGGCAAAGCATGGTAAAAAGTACGAAGAGGCTGCCAAGTTAATCAACAAGGCAGAACTCTACGACGTTGACGATGCGTTTGAAACTGTTATCAAGACAGCTACCGCAAAGTTCGACGAAACCGTTGAAGCTCATTTCAGAATGGGTCTTGACGGAAGACACGCAGATCAGCAGATCAGAGGCGCAGTCGTTCTCCCCAACGGAACCGGTAAGACCGTAAGAGTACTGGTATTCGCAAAGGGTGAAAAAGCTCATGAGGCAGAAGCTGCAGGAGCAGATTACGTAGGCGCACAGGAATACGCTGACAAGATTCAGAAAGAGAACTGGTTTGAATTTGACGCAGTTGTAGCAACTCCGGATATGATGGGTGTTGTTGGTAAGCTCGGTAGAGTTTTAGGACCCAAGGGCCTGATGCCGAACCCCAAGTCCGGCACCGTAACCATGGACCTCACCAAGGCACTGGCTGAGATCAAAGCAGGTAAGGTTGAGTACAGACTGGACAAGACAAACATCGTTCACACACCGATCGGCAAGGTTTCTTTCGGAGCTGAAAAACTCGAAGAGAACTACAAGGCTCTGGTAGAAGCTATCGTTAAGGCAAAGCCGGCAGCAGCCAAGGGTCAGTACATCAAGTCCGCTTCCATCGCATGCACGATGGGCCCCGGAATCAAGATCAACCCTCAGAAGCTTATCGGCTAAGCAGTTCAAAGGCCGAATCGTAACTTAAGATCGAAGACAATGCTTAAGACAGCGGGTGACAATGTGTCTTAATTTCCCGCCGAGGTACGATTCATACAAAAGCCTTTATGTCTATGACATTCAAAAAAGGTTCTTCCCGCGCAAAAACAGGGAGACCGGAAAGGAGTAAAATGTCAGTAGAAAGCATTAAGACAAAAGCAGCTATCGTAGACGAGATCAAGGAAAAGCTGGACGGTGCAGAAGCTGTTGTAGTAGTTGACTACATCGGAACTACCGTAGGCGAAGCCACTGCCATGAGAGCAAAGCTCCGTGAAGCAGATGTTGATTTCACCGTTTACAAGAACACAATGATCAAAAAGGCCATTGAAGGCACCCAGTTCGAAGGACTCAAGGACGTTCTGGAAGGACCGAGCGCACTGGCCATCTGCAAGTCCGATGCGATTGCTCCCGCAAGAGTCATCAGCGGAGCAATTAAGGAATACAACAAGATGGCATTCAAGGCCGGCGTTGTAGAAGGTGTCCTTTATGATGCAAACGGAATGCAGGCATTAGCAAATATCCCGAGCAGAGATCAGCTTATTGCAAAGTTCATGGGCAGCATCCAGAACCCGGTAAGCAAGTTCGTAAGAACACTCTCCGCCATTGCAGAAGCAAAAGCAGAATAAGATTACAGTGTATTTAACAGGAGAAAGAAAATGACAAATACAGAAATTATTGAAGCCATCAAGGCTATGACCGTTCTCGAGCTGAACGAACTCGTTAAGGCTTGCGAAGAAGAATTCGGCGTATCCGCAGCAGCTCCGGTAGCAGTAGTTGCAGCAGAAGCAGCACAGGAAGAAGTTAAGGACAGCTTCGACGTTGTTCTCGCAGAAGTTGGCGCAGAAAAGATTAAGGTTATCAAGGTTGTTCGTGAACTCACAGGACTTGGCCTCAAGGAAGCTAAGGAACTCGTAGACAACGCTCCGAAGGCAGTTAAGGAAGGCTGCGGACAGGAAGAAGCTAACCAGATTAAGGCACAGCTCGAAGAAGTTGGCGCAAAGGTAGAACTCAAGTAGTTTGACAAAGCAGAATAGACTAAAAGGGTTGCCCATACGGGTAGCCCTTTTAGTGCTTTTTCTCAAACAGGACATAACGGCACCTGTTTAAAACGCCGAAAGACGTTTATTTTTCAACAGATTAGAGAATTAAGGAGGGAATTTAATGCCTCATGCCATGAAAGTAGGCAAGAAGGAACGCATGAGCTTTTCCAAGATCGATGCTGTACTGCCGATGCCAAACCTGATTGCAATCCAGAAGGATTCTTACGATTGGTTTATCAACGAAGGCCTCGCCGAGGTTTTCGAGGACATCAGCCCGATTCGCGATTATGCAGACAACCTTGCCCTTGAATTTGTGGACCATTCCATCTCCAGCGAGACGAAATACGACCAGGAAGAATGCAAAGAAAGAGACGCTACCTACGCGGCTCCCCTTAAGGTGCGTGTTCGTCTTATCAACCAGGAAACCGGTGAAGTAAAGGAACAGGAAGTCTTTATGGGAGACTTCCCGATTATGACCGAAAAAGGAACCTTTATCTACAACGGTGCGGAACGTGCAGTTGTTACTCAGCTGGTACGTTCTCCGGGACCGTACTACGACGTCAGCGTAGACA
>JAZUKP010000064.1:0-7712 GCA_045643345.1 Anaerovoracaceae bacterium
GGCGGCGCTGCGGTGGCAGGCTGCTGTGCCCAGATGGTAGGCTTTGCGGTGATGTGCTTTAAAGAAGATCGTTGGGGCGGCCTGGTTTCGCAGGGGCTGGGAACCTCCATGCTGCAGATGCCCAATATCGTGCGCAACCCCAGAGTCTGGATCGCACCCATTCTCTGCTCGGCCATTACCGGGCCCATTGCCACCTGCGTTTTCGGACTGGAAATGAACGGTGCGCCCATCAACTCCGGTATGGGAACCTGCGGAATGTGCGGTCCCATCGGGGTCATTACCGGCTGGGTGGCTCCTTCGGCAGAGGCCATTGAACGGGGCGCCCAGGCGATTTCCGCCACAGGCTTTGACTGGGCGGGACTGCTGCTGGTGGCAGTGGTGCTGCCTGCGGTGCTTACGCCGCTGATCAATATGATCTGCAGAAAACTGAACTGGGTAAAGGACGGCGATTTAACGCTGAGCTAAGATATATATCGTTCTTTCCGGCGGAAGAAGCACTGCCGGAAAGAAGACAGATAACAGGGGGAAATGCTTTGGTCGATCTGAAAAAAGAAAGTGAAAAACTCAATGCTTTGTGGCGCAACAATATTCGCGTGGGCAGTATCGACGCGCTGAACAATATTATGCGCAGCGGCAATGCAAAGGGGCTGTATCTGGTCTGCGAAGCGATTCACGATAAAATGGTGGTGGAGATTGCCAACCGGATTGCGGAAAGCGGCAAGCGGATCGTACTGATTGCAGGGCCGTCCTCCTCCGGAAAGACCACCTTCGCCAAAAGGCTGTGCATTCAGCTCTGGGCCTGCGGCAAAAGACCGGTCTATATGGGTACGGATGACTATTTTCTGAACCGGGACGAGCTTCCCTACGAAGAAGACGGTACCCAGAATTTCGAAACCCCGGATGCGGTGGATCGGAATTTGTTCAACGACCATATTCAGCGGCTGCTTGCCGGAGAGTCCGTGGATGTGCCGGAATACAATTTTATGACGGGGAAAAAAGAGTTCGGCAAGCGCTCCATGAAGCTCCAATTCGGGCAGCCCATCGTGATAGAGGGGATTCACGCCCTCAATCCGGCGCTGACTCCGGCCGTGGAGGAAGATGAAAAATTCCGCGTTTTTGTCTGCCCGCTGACCCAGATTCTGATGGAGGACTTCCGCCCGGCGGACCCGAACGATCTGCGGAAGGTGAGACGAATCGTCCGCGATAACGCAAAGCGGGGCTGGACTGCGGCGCAGACCATCGAGCGCTGGCCCAGTGTGGTGGAGGGGGAAAGGCTTTACATCTACCCCTACGCCGAGGATGCGGACGTGGTGTTCAATTCCTCTCAGCCTTACGAGGTATCGCTGCTCCGGAAATATGCCTGTGATATTTTGGAGAAAATCTCCGAGGCTTCTCCGCACTACGCGGAAACGCAGCGGCTGCTTTCGATTTTGATGCAGGCGGAACCCATCCGGGATGATTTCCTGATCGAGGGGAATTCCGTGCTGCGGGAATTTATCGGCGGCAGTGTAATTGATTGAGCCGGAGAACCCGGATACGGTGTGCGGCACCGTGGTTATCGTTCGCAAAAACAATACAGTGCGCAGTATGACAGAAAAATAAACCCGCCGAAATCATTTTTCGACGGGTTTTTTGTAAAAAATAGATGACGAGAAACTTCCGCAGCTTTTGCTTCAGAACCATTCCTTTTTGTTCTGCACGTAGATGCGGTCAAAGTCTTCGTTGGATTTGCACAGATAGATGATGCCCTCTGCCAATGCAATCAAGGCGATGGCGCTGGGAATCAAGCCGGAAAGAATACCGCCCACCAGGGTGCCGCCCAGCATAATAAAGCCTTCGTTTCGGTAGCCAAGATAGAATTTATGGATGCCGAAGGTTCCCAGGAAAAGCGCCAGAAGACCGGCTACCAGTTTGCTTTTTTCCCCGGGTACGGAGCTGCCGTACTGATTTTCTTCGCTGTACCGGCTGCTGGCATCGTACTGTCCGCTGCTCTGGGACGGGCCTGTGGTATCTTCTTCAAAGTACTGCTGGAGTTCCTCCGTGGGTTTGGCTGCGGGCGTCAGCGGCTTTTCGCAGTATTCGCAGACGGTGGCACCGGGTTTATTGGGAGCCCCGCAATAGGGGCATAATGCTGCATGTTCTGACATAGTTCCTCCTGAAAAAAATAATAATTTCGAATAATATTATTTTGAACATAATTTAGTATATAATCAATATGTATTTTGCAGAAAAAGAGGGGTTTGCTTATGAAAATTACGAAAGAGAACGCGCTGGCCCTGATTCGGGCGGAATACGACCGTCTGGACAAGCTCTGCGGTGTAAATACTTCCGGCGTGAAGCTTCTGATTTCCACCCGCATGACCCGCAGGCTGGGCTGCTTTGAGATAGAAAAAAAGTTCCTGAAAACCTCGCTGACCATCAAAATCTCAGACCGGATTTTCTCGGATGAAGCCCTGTTTCTGGACGTCATCCGCCACGAATATGCCCACTGCCTGGTGCATCTGCGCAGCCCGCTGACCCGTCACGGTCACGACGCGGTGTGGAAGGCCGCCTGCCTGGAGGTGGGCTGCATTCCCAAGGCCACCCGCCAGCTGACAGAGCCCCGGACCACCCACCGGGAGGACCGCTTTCTGATTACCTGCCGGCGCTGCGGAAGCGTTTCCGGCTATAAAACCGAGTCCAAGGTAGTGAAGGTGCTGCTGGGCAAGCTCCCCGGCAAAATCGTCTGCCGGCGCTGCGGCGGCTCAACTTTTGAAATCAACGAACTGAATGCAACGAAATGAAACTAATGAGAAGAAAAAACATCCTGCTTCTGCTGGTGCTGGTGCTTGCCCTAGGGTCACTGAGCGCCTGCGGCAAAGAACCGGCAGAAGAACTGCAGAAATATTCCGAAACCTACTGGGATTACTTTGATACCGCCATTACCCTGACCGCCTACTGCAAGTCCGAAGCGGAATTTGCGCAGATCAGCGGCCGGGCGAAGGAGCTTCTGAACCAATACAACCAGATGTTCGATATTTACAACGATTACGAAGGCGTGAATAACGTCAAGACCGTCAACGACAACGCGGGGGTGCAGCCGGTGGCCGCAGACCCGGTGCTGCTGGATTTGATCGAATTCTCCCGGCAGCTGTACAACGAAACCGACGGAAACGTGAACGTGGCTTTCGGCGCGGTGCTGCGGCAGTGGCACGACGTGCGGGAAGCGGTAGACAACGGTCAGCCTGCGGTTTTGCCGGATCCGGAAGCGCTCCGGGCGGCGGCGCAGCACTGTAATCCGGAAGATATCGTCATCGACCGGACGGCAGGCACCCTGTACCTGCAGGACCCGGAAATGCGCCTGGATCTGGGCGCGGTGGCGAAGGGCTATGCCACGGAACTGGTGATCGCAGACCTGACTGAAGCCGGATACACCGGCATCGTACTGTCCGCCGGCGGCAATGTGCGGACCCTGGGAACCAAGCCCGGCAGCGAACTCTGGAAGGTAGCCGTGCAGAATCCGGACAAAGATGCGGCATCCTACGCCCAGGTGTTTGCGGTGCAGGACATGTCCGTGGTGACCAGCGGAACTTACGAGCGCTTCTTTGAACTGGACAGCGTGCGCTATCATCACATCATCAGCAAGGACAGCCTGCAGCCGGAAAACAACTACCTGTCCGTCACCATCGTAACGGAGAACTCCGGTCTGGCGGACGCCCTGTCCACCGCCGTATTCAACATGCCGCTGGAAGAAGGCATGGCCTTTGTGAACGGTCTGGAGGGCGTAGAGGCTCTGTGGATCTGCAACGACGGCACCCAGCAGTATTCCGCCGGATTGGACGCATATATTGCGAAGTAAAAGGAATATTCCGAGGATTTATTTTGACTGATTTTGAAATAAGAAGCATTCGTCCGGAAGAGGGCGAGGCGATTGTAATAATTGAACATACCTGTTTCCCGCCCGGCGTGGCAGAAACGCGGGAGGCCCTTTTAAAAAGAGTGGCGCTGGCACCGGAGTTGTTTACGGTTGCGGTGGAAAAAAGCAGCGGGAAGCTTGTTGCTTATCTGAACGGCGTGTCCACGGACAGAGAGCACTTCAGCGATGATTTTTTCTACGACTTTTCGCTGTACGACGAAAACGGCTGCAATATTATGCTTCTCGGTATGGCCGATTCCTCTTGGGGCGGACAATCCTGGCATGAAATGGTTTGCGAACTATAGAAGTATATGTTTGGCGGGAAAAAGAATAATGCATCGGAGCAATAATTCAAAATGAATGACAACATGGTTCGCGATTATATTCAGCGCGAGAACCGTGCGGAAATCGTTCCGCAGACAAAGGAAGTGAACTGCCACAGAGCGGTTGCGAAAATGATTCTGCACACAGAAGACGGGAGATAATTGACTATGGGAATGAAAGCAAGGGAACTGGGTTTCCCCTTTAATGAACGCTGCGGAAAATGGAACGCAATTACGGATGTCGCAGGGGTAGAGGTTGGATTTTGCACCATAATCGAGGGAGAGGCCACGCCGGATACTACACCGGAAAGTGACTTTGCCCGAACAGGTGTGACCTGCATTCTGCCGAGGGGTCATAGAGCCAGCGCAGTTTTTGCGGGAAGAGCGGATTTGAATGGAAACGGCGAACTGACCGGAACCCACTGGGTGGATGATTCCGGCTTCCTTCACGGTCCGATTTTAATTACGAATACAAACAGCGTGGGAATTACCAGAGATACGGCTTCCAAATGGATGCTGGAGAATGATTACTTTTACCCGATGCGGGGCGCCGACGGGCAGCCGATTCCGGGGTATGGTTTTTTCTATCCGGTTGTGGGAGAAACCTATGATGGATTTATGAACAATATTAACGGTTTCCGGGTAAAACCGGAACATGTGCTGGAAGCATTGAACAGTGCTGCATCCGGACCTGTTGCAGAGGGAAATGTGGGCGGCGGTACCGGAATGCGCTGCCATGGATTCAAAGGCGGTACAGGAACTGCTTCCCGCATTGTGAAAACGGAAGCCGGTGAATTTACCGTGGGCGTGCTGGTACAGGCAAACCATGGAACACGAGAGGAATTGAATGTTTTCGGGATTCCTCTCGGAAAAGAAGTACAGGGCCCCGGGGCGATTACGGGACGCCTGTCTCCCAAGGAAGGCGATGGCTCCATGATTGCCGTAATCGCCACCGATGCTCCGATCCTTCCCTGGCAGCTATCTAAATTAGCCCGTCGTGCAGGATTGGGAATGAACCGGTTAGGCTCCGGAAACGGAAGTAATTCCGGTGACATTTTTATTGCTTTTTCGACGGCTAACGATGGAGCCTTTAACGATATTTGCTCACAGGTGACACTTTTAGGCGATGTACAGTTGGATCCGATTTTCCATGCAGCCACCGATGCTACGGCGGAAGCCATTATGAACGCATTGGTCAATGCGGAGGATATGGCAGGACGAAATGGGAATACGTCGTTTGCCATTCCCCATGACGAAATCCGCCGTGTATTGGGAAAATATAAGTCTTTCCTGGATCATGCAGAGTAAGAAATTGTAATACAACGCAGCAACACTCAGGAAAAAACTTATATATCTGTCTTATTTTAACTGATGTAAACTCATGTTGCGGAGATGTAAAGCACAAGTGGTGGCATTATTTATGCCTGAAGATAAAATGAAGCTATCAAATCTATGGAGGAAAAGAAAATGAGATTACCGGATAAGATAGTGGAATTAAGAAAAAGCAACGGCTGGTCACAGGAAGACTTGGCCGAAAAATTAAATGTATCAAGACAGGCAATTTCCAGGTGGGAAGGCGGAACCGCGCAACCGGATGCATCAAACATCCTTCAGCTCAGCAAATTGTTTGGTGTAACAACCGATTATCTTTTGAATGATGAATTCAGCAGCGATGAAGATCTGCCAAAAGTAAAAGAAATTAAAAAACACGGACTGAGCCAGATTATGGGCTATTTGATTCTGCTTGAGGTGATGGATCTGATTCTGCAGTTTATGTGTACGATCATACTGCAAAACGTTTTCTTTGCGGTTTTGAGTTTTATCCCATTTGTTGCGATGATCGGTGCGTTTGAATTCGCTCATAGAAAAAGAGCTGCAGAGAATAACGAAACAACGATTGCCTTCAGAAAGAAGTTTTATAATATTTCCGCATGGCTTGGATTATACTTTCCGATTCGCCTGATAACACAAGCTTTATCGGCCTTTTACCCGCGTCCTTTCTCAGCTTTAACACTGGAGTGCGTTATTCTTGCACTTTATCTTATGTGTGCAGCATTATTAAACTTAGGCATCGACAGACAGCATTTGGGGAATCAATTGCGATAATTATACTTTCGACGGACCCTCAAATTCCAAAGAAACCATGAAGCTTACCGGAGTGAGCGAAAGGGCGGTCTTTCGGCAAAAAAAGAAATATAAGCTGAAATCGAGAGATGATATAGAGAAGGATTCAAACCGGCATTAATGTGCCGGTTTTGTATTGAAAGACGGATAGCAACTTGATATAATATGGGTGTACACTGATTGAGGATAGCGAAATGTCAAACTATAAAGCAGACTGGGACAAGTCAAATACTACTCAGGTTAAACTAAAACTGAATAATAAGACGGACAAGGACATTATAGAATGGCTCAATAGCTTAGAGAACAAGCAGGGAACGATCAAGGACATAATTAGAAAAGAAAACGGATTTTTAAAGGAAAAGAAAATGGCTTTAGAGAACAAACTGGGGATTACAAATAGCGCCGAACTGGCAAGAGCGGAGGAGCAACTTACGAAGGCCCGTGCCGCTGAACTATTTGAAAAATCAATTTTGACAGGTCTTGAAGCGGGAACCTATAAAAGCTTGCAGCAGATTCATGAATATCTGTTCCAGGATGTCTATGACTTTGCCGGGAAAACAAGAACGGTTAATATTTCTAAAGGAAACTTCCGCTTTGCGCCTCTTATGTATCTGGATGCAGCGCTGGAAAACATTTCGAAAATGCCGCAATCCAATTTCGATGAAATTGTTGAAAAGTATGTTGAAATGAATGTCGCACATCCGTTTCGGGAAGGCAACGGCAGAAGTATGCGCATTTGGCTTGATTTGATTCTGAAAAAAGAACTCAGCCAGGTGATAGACTGGAGTATGATTGATAAAGAAGCATACCTTTCCGCCATGGAACGGAGCCCGGTAAACGATCTCGAGATAAAGCATCTACTTAAGAATGCATTGACAGATAAAATCGATGATCGTGAAACATATATGAAAGGTATTGATCAGAGTTACTATTATGAAGGGTACATCATTTTTACCACCGGAGAAAGATGAATAGAAAACAAAACTGCATTTGTTGCTCCAAAATAAAAATCCCCCTGCGTAAGGTATTGCTTGTTACGCAGCGTCATGTTGTAGAATCCATGGCGTAAGGAGGTGAAAGCTATGTCAAAATACACGACGGGAGAACTGGCAAAGCTCTGCGGCGTTACGGTCCGAACGGTTCAGTATTACGATACCAGAGGCATCCTGATCCCGCGCGAGCTTTCCGAAGGCGGAAGACGGCTTTACTCGGAAGACGACTTGAAGCGTATGAAGGTCATCTGCTTTCTTCGTGAACTGGATATTCCAATCGACACGATTTCTCAGATACTGAAGGAAGAGCATCCCGAGAAGGTCATCTCGCTGCTGATTGAACAGCAGGAGGAGACACTTTCGGATGAAATATCAGAG
>JAZUKP010000065.1:0-9258 GCA_045643345.1 Anaerovoracaceae bacterium
CTTTCCGCAGTCATTTTTTTGGACAAAAAACCCGGTCCTAAATACCTTAAGACCGGCTTTTGCGTCGTTATTTGATTGTCTTGGTATCGATTTCTTCCTTCACCCTCTGGATGAAGTCTTCCAGCTTCATGGCGCCCATGTCGCCCTCGGTTCTGTGCCGCGGAGAAATGGTCACGTTCTCGATGTCCTTGTCACCTACAACTACCATGTAGGGAACCTTCTGCAGCTGTGCTTCGCGGATCTTCTTGCCGATCTTTTCGTTTCTGCTGTCGATCTTGGAGCGGAAGCCGTAGAAATCGAAGTGTTCCTTGAGGCTCTTGGCATAATCCAGAGCTCTGTCGGTTACCGGCAGAATCTCAATCTGTACCGGTGCCAGCCAGCACGGGAATGCACCGGCGAAGTGCTCGGTAATAATACCGAAGAATCTTTCGATGGAACCGTATACCACGCGGTGAATCATTACCGGGGTCTGCTTTTCGCTGTTGGAGTCCACATATTCCAGGTTGAATCTTCCCGGCAGCTGATAGTCCAGCTGAATGGTGCCGCACTGCCATACTCTTCCCAGGCAGTCCGTTACGTGGAAGTCCAGCTTCGGGCCGTAGAAGGCGCCGTCGCCCGGGTTGATTTCATAAGTCTTGCCGATGGAGGTAATGGCGTCTGCCAGGGCGTTTTCTGCCTTTTCCCAGTCTCCCCGGGTACCGATGTGGTCATCCGGCATGGTGGAAAGAACAATCTTATAGGGCAGCCCGAATACGCCGTACATTTCGTCCAAAAGCTTGGTAATGCGTACAACTTCGGTCTGAATCTGCTCTTTTGCAAGAAGGATATGTGCATCGTCCTGCGTAAAAGCTCTTACACGGAACATGCCGTGGAGCGTACCGCTCATTTCGTGACGGTGTACGTTGCCCAGTTCGCCGTAGCGCAGCGGCAGATCCTTGTAGCTGTGGGGTTCCAGAGAATAAACCAGGATGGAGCCCGGGCAGTTCATGGGCTTGATGGCGTAATCTTCGTCTTCAATGACCGTGGTGTACATATTCTCTTTATAATGATCCCAGTGGCCGGAGGTCTCCCAGAGAGTTCTCTTCATAATCTGGGGTGTCTGTACTTCTACGTAGTCCCACTTCTTATGCTCTTCTCTCCAGAAGTTGATCAGCTCGTTTCTTACGATCATGCCGTTAGGCAGATAGAACGGGAATCCGGGTGCTTCATCGCGGAAGGCAAAGAGATCAAGTTCTCTTCCCAGTTTTCTGTGGTCGCGGCGCTTGGCTTCTTCGATTCTTTCCAGATAGGCATCCAGTTCTTCCTTCTTGGGGAAGGCAATCCCGTAGATTCTCTGCAGCGTTTCCCGGTTGGAATCGCCTCTCCAGTAGGCGGAGTTGCAGGTAAGAAGTTTAAATGCGTTGTGCTTTACGCGGCCTGTATTGTCAAGATGAGGACCTGCACAAAGGTCGGTGAATTCGCCCTGTTTGTAGAAAGAAATGGCTGCATCTTCCGGAAGATCGTTGATCAATTCCACCTTGAAGGGTTCTTCCTTTTCTTCCATGAACTTAATGGCTTCTTCTCTCGGCAGTTCAAAGCGCTCCAGGGGCAGCTTCTCCTTGCAGATTTTCTTCATCTCTTCTTCGATTTTTTCCATGTGCTCCGGGGTAAATGCAAAGGGAGCCAGCATGTCGTAGTACCAGCCTTCTGCAATAGAAGGTCCGATGGCCAGCTTGACTTCCGGCCAAAGGCGCTTTACGGCCTGGGCCATGATGTGTGAGCAAGTATGCCAATACGTCTGGCGGTACTCCTCGTTTTCAAATGTGTACTTGTTTTCTTCTGACATTTGTTTTTCTCCTCTTACGTAAAGGTTTTATTGTTAATGTTAGAATTATACTCCTTTTGAATGTTTTTTCAAGAAAATAAACACTTTACATCGATTTTACATTCCGGAGATATAATATTTTAAGTGTTGAAAATATAATTTGAAAAAGAAAGGTTATTTCTATGATTTTTTGTGTTGAAGATGACACCAGCATCCGTGACTTGATGCAGTATGCACTGCAAACCGCGGGATTTGAGACCCTGGGGGTTTCCTGTGCCGACGAATTGAATGAAGCGTTGCGCAGCAAAAAACCGGATTTGATCTTACTGGATATTATGCTGCCCGGCGAAGACGGATTATCCATCCTGAAAAGACTTCGCAGACAAAGCGGCACGGCAGATATTCCGGTCATTGTGGTTACGGCAAAAGGGACGGAATACGACAAGGTAATCGGTCTGGATTCGGGGGCCGATGATTATCTTGTCAAGCCCTTCGGCATGATGGAATTTATCAGCAGAGTAAAAGCCGTATTGCGCCGTACCGAGCAAAAAGAACCGGAAGAGATTCTTCAGGTCGGAGAGATCATGCTGAACAAAAGCACACATACTGTTTTTTCCTGCGGAAATAATGTTTCCCTCACGCTGAAAGAATACGATCTTCTGGAAATGTTTCTGCGCAATCCGCGGCTTGTTTTTTCCCGGGAGCAGATGCTGCAAAGCGTTTGGGGTGCCGATTATGCGGGAGAGACCCGCACCGTAGACGTTCACATAGGAACACTTCGCACGAAGCTTGGACCTTGCGGGGATTATATTCAGACCGTTCGCGGCGTGGGTTACAAAATGGAGGAACCATGAAAAAAAACATATTTCGGTCAATCTGCATTGCTGCAGGAGCCGTATTTCTGGCCACGATAGTTATTATTCTGTGCGCGTTATACGAATACTTTTCAGATACCCAGCAAAAGCAGCTGAAAGAACAGCTCGAACTGGCAGCTCAGGGCGCAGAACACGAAGGACTCGGCTTCTTCGAAGACTATAACCCGGAAAAACTGCGCATCACCTGGATTTCCGAAGACGGCAGCGTACTCTACGACAGCGAATCCAATGCCGATACCATGGAGAACCACTTGAACCGTGAAGAAATCCAGCAGGCACTCCAGAATGGCTACGGAGAAAGCTCCCGATACTCTTCCACCCTGACCCGGAGACAGATTTATTCTGCCAAGCGTCTTTCCGACGGCAGCATTCTGCGTCTGGCAGACTCTTATCTGACAATTCCGTCCTTGATTATCATCATGTTCCAGCCCCTTCTTCTGGTCATTATCATCGCATTCGTAATCGCCTTTGCACTGCCGGCAAAGCTGTCGAAAAAGATTGTAGAACCGCTGAACGAACTGAATTTGGATGAGCCAAGAGATAATGCGGAATACGAAGAGCTGCAGCCGCTTCTCAACCGCATAAGCAATCAGCAGATGCAGCTGAAAATGCAATCCTCCGAATTGCGGCAGAAAAAAGAAGAGTTTAATGCGGCAACCGCCAATATGGATGAGGGACTCGTTCTTTTGAATGAAAGCGGCATCATTCTCAGCATCAATAAATCCGCCATGCGTCTGCTGTCCATCAGCAGCTACTGTGTGGGAAAAGATATTCTCCTGCTGAACCACACCTTGGAATTGCAGGAGCTGCTTCACAAAGCAAAAAACGGGGAGCGCGAGACCGTAACCATACAGATTTCCGGAATGGACTATCAGGTTAATGCAAGCCCCGTCGTTTCTGACAATGCGGTAACCGGCATCGTTTTACTTATTATTCCCATTACCGAAAAAGAAAAAGCGGAACAGATCCGCCGCGAATTCACCGCGAATGTATCCCACGAATTAAAGACCCCTCTGCAGTCCATTTCCGGATATGCAGAGCTTCTGAAAAACGGTTTGGTAAAGGAAGAAGACACACAGCGGTTTTACGATAACATTTATGCAGAATCTCAGCGCATGATTTCTTTGATAGAAGATATCATCAGTCTGTCTCGGCTGGATGAAAGAGCTATAGAGAATAAGAGAGAGGAAACAGATCTTCTGGAAATCGCCAACGAAACGGTTCACATATTGTCACCTTCCGCAAAGGAAAAAAACATTGATTTAAACGTATCGGGAGAATCCGCGAAGATTTTCGGGATTCCGGAGCTGCTGCGCAGTACCGTATACAATCTTATCGATAACGCAATTAAATACAATCGGGAGAACGGTTCCGTGAGCGTTCAGATTGAGAATACTCCGGATGCCATTCTGCTTTCCGTCAGCGATACCGGAATCGGAATTCCGACCGAAGAAAAGGAGCGCATTTTTGAGCGATTCTACCGGGTGGATAAGAGTCATTCCAAAGCACTGGGGGGAACAGGTCTGGGCCTTTCCATCGTGAAGCATGCGGCGAAAGCCCATAACGCACAGATTGAATTGAACAGTGTAATCGACGGAGGCACCTCCGTGACATTAAGATTTCCAAAAGCGTAAAGGTTTTGTATTATGGGTATCACAAGTATTTTCAAAATGCTTTGCGGCCTTTCCCTGTTTCTCTTCGGCATGAATTTGATGGGAAACGGCCTGATGAAGGTTTCCGGAGAAAAACTGGAGCTGGTTCTGTATAAGCTGACCAGCAGTCCTCTGAAAGGGATTCTTCTGGGAACCGGCGTTACCGCAGTCATCCAGAGTTCTTCTGCCACATCCGTCATGGTCGTTGGATTTGTAAACTCGGGAATGATGAAGGTCAAACAGGCCATCGGAATCATTATGGGAGCAATTATCGGAACCAGCATTACCGGCTGGGTCATCTGCCTCTCCGCGGTAAACGGGAGCGGTATTTTTGAGATTCTGTCCACCGATACCCTGACAGCTCTCATGGCACTGGTCGGAATTATTCTTCTGATGTTCACAAAAAAGGAAAGCAACCATCATATTTCCTATGTTCTTCTCGGTTTTGCGGTTTTGATGTCCGGCATTTCCGCAATGACCGAAGCCGTATATCCCCTGCGGGAAAGTCAGGCCTTTATTGATATGCTGACGGGCTTTTCCAATCCCCTCGTGGGAATTTTGGTGGGAATTCTCTTTACCAGCGTGATCCAAAGTGCTTCCGCAGCCGTGGGGATTCTGCAGACTTTGGCCGTTACCGGCGCAATCAGTTTTCAGCTTGCGCTGCCGGTGATTATGGGAATTGCCATCGGAGCGTCCGTTCCGGTGCTTCTTTCGGCACTGGGCGCAAATGTGAACGGAAAACGAACCGCCTTGATTTATCTTCTTGTAGATGTCCTGGGGGTTCTTCTCTCCGGAATTCTTTTCTACACAGCCAACGCGGCGATCCGGTTTTCCTTCATGAACGAATCCATGAATATGGTGAGCATCGCCCTTCTGAACAGCGTTTTCCGGGCTGCGATCATTCTGCTGCTTTATCCGTTCATCGGTTTTATTGAAAAAATCGTAAACATTCTCATTAAGGAAAAAAAGGAAAACACGGAAGAATTGCAGGTTGTCGAGCGTTTGGAGGAAAGATTTCTTACCCGCCCCGCCCTGGCCATCGAACAGGTAAAAACCGCAATGCAAACGATGGCAGATTATGCCTGCGGCAGTGTTCTGGAAGCTATGCAGCTTTTTACATCCTATTCAAATAACGGTTTTACCAGGGTTTGCGGGATGGAGGAATCTCTGGATACATACGAAGACAAAATCGGAAATTATCTCATGAAAATCATGAAGAATGAACTGGATGAGGAACAAAATCTTGCGGTCAGCCTGTTTCTTCATTGCGTGAATGATTTCGAAAGAATGGGAGACCATGCAAAAAATCTTGCGGAATCCGCAAAGGAAGTTCATGACAAAAAAATAAGTTTTTCTGCGGACGCCGTGAAGGAACTGCAAAGCTTATTTTCCGTAACATCTGCAATCCTCGAAAACATGAAAGAAGCCTTTACCGAAAATGATTCAGAGGCTTCTTACCGCATTGCACCCCTGGAAGAACTGATCGACAATTTGTGCAGCGAATATAAGCAGAATCATGTCGAACGCCTGCGAAATGAAATCTGCGAATACCATCACGGCTTTGTTTTTAACGATATACTGACGGATTTGGAAAGAATCGGAGATCACTGCTCCAATCTGGGCATCGCTTTCCGGATCAAGAACGGAGAGATGAAAGACCGGCATGGAACCATCACAAAACAGGAGCTTGAAGAAACACACAATTTTAAGCAATATTATGATGAATACGCAAGTCAGTTTTCGATTTAGACAGACTGCAAAGA
Source organism: Anaerovoracaceae bacterium (assembly GCA_045643345.1). Lineage (GTDB taxonomy): Bacteria > Bacillota > Clostridia > Peptostreptococcales > Anaerovoracaceae > RUG13409. The sequence goes on from JAZUKP010000065.1 coordinate 6,095, forward strand.
AAAAGAGCTTCCCGGCGGAAGCTCTTTTTTCATTTCAGTCCATATCCAGCAGCTGGCACTTTTCCACGCCGGATAAGCCGGATAATTCTCCGATCAATTCCCGGATTTCGCAGTTCAGATCGTCCGTAATGATGGAGATTACCACAAAGGCCCGGTTTTGAATGGGCGGGTTCTGAGAGATGGTAAACACATTGGCCCCGCTGTCCGAAAGCACATTCAGGACTCTTCCCAAAACGCCGGGCTCATGACAAAGGGTCAGAGACATCACGGCAATACGTCCCACGCCGGATTCGTTCGGAACAAAAAGAACATCCTTGTACTTGTAATAGGTGCTTCTGGAAATCCCGGTCTTTTTCACCGCATCGGTGACATCTTTGGCACTCCCGTCGGACAGCATCTTTTTTGCTTCAATTACCTTGTCGTAATACTCCGGAAGTACCGATTTTTCCACAATCAGATAATCGTTCTGCATCTTGCTCCCTCCTGTTCTACCTTTAATCCTAACACGTTCCAGTTTCCGGGCAGGTCTGACAATGCAGCCTGCATGCGTTTTTCAAAGTTTTCGTCTCCGCCCACCGCCAGCAGCGTGCTTCCCGAGCCGCTGATCACAAAACCGGCGGCCCCGTTCTGCAGCGACAGCTTCCGGACATCTTCGTATCCCGGAATCAGGTCTTTGCGGAAAGGCTGGTGCAGCCGGTCATCCAGGGCACAGTTCAGCAGTTCTTTGTCTCCGGTTTCCAGCGCCTGCAGCAGCAGAGCCAGGCAGCCCAGGGTATATACCGCATCTTTTCTGGGCACCGTATCCGGCAGAACACTCCGGGCTTTTTCCGTAGAGAGCTCGAAATCCGGTACAAATACGGTAAACCGCAGAGAATCAGAGACTTTATACCGGGCACACACCGGCCCCGCAGGGCCGGAAAAGGCCGCCGTCAGACCGCCGAAAATGCAGGGGGCTGCATTGTCTGGATGCCCTTCCATTGCCGCGGCAATCTGCAGCATCTCTTTTTCGGAAAGACCCAGATTGCAGAGTGCATTTGCGCCCAGGATGCCCGCCACAATCATGGCGGCGGAAGAGCCAAGTCCCCGGCTCACGGGAATATTGCTTTCGATATGAATTTTCAGGGCTTGCGGTACTTCCGCCCCGCACTGCTGCAGGGTACGGACAAAGGCCTGATAGGTTAAATTGTTCGGACCTGCAAAGCGGGGGTCGCAGCCGCTGATTTCCAAGCCGCTGCCTTCCGCGGCAAAATACACGGTATTGTACAGCCCCAGAGCCAGACCCATGCAGTCAAAACCGGGACCTAAATTGGCTGAAGTTGCAGGAACCCTTACTTCAATCATGGGATTCTTCCTTTCCGAACTGCCCCGCGGCACTGCGGCAGAATGCTTCGATTTCTTCCGGAGAAACGCAGCTGCGGTGCAGAATTTCTTTTTCTTTCAAAGCTTTCAGATTTTCCGGTGCGGAAAGACCGGTCAGTTCTTCCAATTCGTCCAGCGCAGCTAGGCCTTTCGCCCCCGGTTTTCCCAGGGCCGTCAGCATGGCCGGAGCGAATTTAAAGGGACTTGCGGTGGATAAAACCACGCAGGGGGCGCCGCCGAAAACCTTTTCCGCGCACACCCAGGCCACTGCCGTGTGGGGATCCATCAGGTAGGAAGCGTCTTCCCAAACTTTGCGAATCGCTCCATCCACCTCTTCGTCCTCTGCGTAAGCGCAGTCAAAATCCTTCCGGATTTCGGACAGAACCCGGGGCGAAACCATAAAGAAGCCCTGCTCCGTCAAATCCTTCATGTATCCCGCCACGGTCTGCGCATCTTCGCCGCAGGCGTAGAACAGCAGCCGCTCCAGATTGCTGGAAACCAGAATATCCATGGAGGGCGAGCTTGTAATCCAGAACTCCCGGCGACGGTCGTATACGCCGGTGCGCAGGAAATCCGTCAGCACATTGTTTTTGTTGGAGGCGCAAAGCAGCCGGCCGACGGGAAGCCCCATCTTTTTCGCCAGCCAGCCGGCGAGAATATCTCCGAAATTGCCGGTGGGAACGGAGAAGTCAACCGGATCTCCGAAGGAAATCCGCCCTTCCTCCACTAGTTTTTTATAGGCAAAGAAATAGTAGCTCACCTGGGGTGCCAAACGACCGATATTGATGGAATTTGCACTGCTGTAGGATACCCCGGCCGGGCTCTGGGACGTCAAAGCCTTTTTTACCCCGGTCTGGGCGTCGTCGAAATTGCCTTCCACGGCGCATACGCAGACGTTCTTTCCCTTCTGGGTCACCATCTGCAGCTTCTGCACTTCGGAGACCCCGTCCCGGGGAAAAAACACCACAATGCCGGTGCCGGGAACGTCGGCAAAGCCTTCCAGGGCAGCCTTTCCCGTGTCTCCGCTGGTGGCGGTCAGAATTACGATGCGGTCCGCAATACCGGTGGCCGCAGCCGAGGCCCCCAGAAGCTTGGGCAGCAGACAAAGGGCCATGTCCTTAAAGGCGCAGGTGGGTCCGTGATACAGCTCCAGGAAATCCTTTCCGTCGGCATGGCTGAGGCAAACCGGCTCCGGGGTTTCAAACTTTCCCGCGTATCCCTCCTCCACACAGCGCTGCAGCGTTTCCGGGTCCAGGTCCGGCAGAAGGCAGGACAAAATCCGGACCGTCAGCTGATTATAATTATAAGAAAGCAGCTCTTCCTGAGAGATTTCCGCCGCCGGGATGCTTTCGGGAACATAGAGTCCCCCGTCCGGAGCAATCCCCTGCAGGATGGCCTGCATAGAGCTGATCTGCAATTCTTTGTTTCTGGTACTGATATACTTCATTCTTTTTTCTCTTTTCCGAAAAATTGTGTTGTAAAAATATAGTTAGCATTATATAATGTCCGCTATATAAATACAAATGTTTTTGATATAAAAACACAAGGAGTTTTTATGAAGATTGCATTACTTGGCTGCGGCACCGTAGGAAAAGGCTGCCTTGCCGCCCTGAAATACGCGGGTCTGAAGCCGAAAAGAATACTGGAACTGCGGCAGATTCCCGAAATAGAAGAAATCCGAACCACCGATATGCAGGACATTTTAAGCGATCCGGAAATCGGCATCGTGGCGGAACTGATGGGCGGAGAACACCCCGCCTATGATTTTGTAAAAGCTGCCCTGCTGGCAGGCAAACACGTGGTCA
>JAZUKP010000066.1:0-8464 GCA_045643345.1 Anaerovoracaceae bacterium
CTACGGCACCAAGGGCAACGTTACCGCCCCGCTGAAGGAAATGCTGGAAGCCGGTGAAACCTTTGACGAAGTTATCGCCATCGGACCGCTGATTATGATGAAGTTCGTCTGCCTGCTCACCAAAGAATACAACATCCCCACCATCGTTTCCATGAACCCGATCATGGTAGACGGTACCGGAATGTGCGGCGGCTGCAGACTGACCGTAGGCGGCGAAACCAAGTTTGCCTGCGTAGACGGACCGGACTTCGACGGACATCTGGTAGATTTCGACGAAGCCATGGACAGAGGAGCCATGTATAAAGAATTCGAAAAGCATGCATACGAGGAAGCCTGCAATCTTCTGAATAAGGAGGTAGAGTAATGATGAATCTTTCTTTTGAGAAAAACCCCATGCCCTCCCAAGAGCCGGACGTAAGAAACAAGAACTTCCAGGAAGTTGCCCTGGGCTATACCAAAGAAATCGCCCTGGACGAAGCGGCAAGATGTGCGGACTGCGCCAATCCGGAATGCGTCAAGGGCTGCCCGGTAGGCATTAATATTCCGGCATTCATCAAGAAGGTTACGGAAGAAGACTTTGCCGGAGCGTACGAAATCATTGCAAAGGACAGCGCGCTGCCCGCAGTCTGCGGCAGAGTCTGCCCCCAGGAATCTCAGTGCGAAGGCAGATGCGCCAGAGGCTTTAACGGAGATCCGGTAGGCATCGGCAGGCTGGAAAGATTTGTTGCGGACTGGCATAACGAACACGTGGACTATTCCAAGATGGTAAAGCCGGAAAGCAACGGTCACAAGGTTGCGATTATCGGCTCCGGTCCTTCCGGACTGACCTGCGCAGGCGACCTGGCCAGAAAAGGCTATGACGTCACCATTTTTGAAGCACTGCACACCGCAGGCGGCGTACTGGTTTACGGTATTCCGGAATTCCGTCTTCCCAAGGCCATCGTAGCCAAGGAAGTGGAAGGTCTAAAGGCGCTGGGCGTAAAGGTGGAAACCAACGTGGTTATCGGCAAGTCCATTACGGTAGATGAACTCTTCGGCGAATTCGGCTTCGAAGCTATTTATATCGGCTCCGGCGCCGGACTCCCCATGTTTATGAATATTCCGGGCGAAAACCTGAAGGGCGTATTCTCCGCCAACGAGATCCTTACCAGAACCAATCTGATGAAGGCATACAAGGCAGGAAGCCCCACACCCATTAAGCAGAGCAAGAACGTGATCGTAGTGGGCGGCGGCAACGTTGCCATGGACGCTGCCAGATGCGCAAAGCGTCTGGGCGCAGAGAACGTTTACGTGGTATACAGAAGAGGCATGGAAGAACTTCCTGCCAGAAGAGAAGAAGTGGAACACGCCATCGAAGAAGGCGTCATCTTTAAGCTTCTCAACAATCCGGTGGAAATTCTGGGCGGAGAAGACGGCTTTGTAAAGGCTGTTCGCTGCATCCGCATGGAACTGGGCGAACCGGACGCATCCGGCAGAAGACGTCCGATTGAAGTTCCCGGATCCGAATTCGAGATCGAGGCAGACTGCGTAATCATGTCTCTGGGCACCTCTCCGAACCCGCTCTTAAAGCAGACTACGGAAGGCCTCGACACCAACAAAAAGGGCTGTATCGTGGCGGACGAAACCGGAAAGACCAGTCTGGACCACGTGTATGCCGGCGGCGACGCAGTAACCGGCGCAGCAACCGTAATCCTGGCCATGGGTGCAGGAAAAGCTGCCGCAAAGGCCATCGACGAAGATTTGAGCAAATAGCGAAAAACCATGAATCCCCACAATTTGCCGAAACACGGCAGAGTGTGGGGAGTTTTTTCTCACTTTTACGAAATGCTAAAAAGGACTTTCCCCGCATCTCGGCCAAAACAGGCCCGGTGCGGGGACTTTTATTTTCATTTTACGGAATTTTTCTCCCCGCACTTTGGTTGTTATGCACAAGGTGCGGGGAATTGCTTCTTGGAGAACCACCCAGATACGGCATAAAAATCCCCACACTTGTACGTAATGTACTGAAGTGTGGGGAAACAAAAATCAAAATAAAAGTTTTTTGGACGCTACAGGAACTTCTCCCGCACTTTGTCCCAGAAGCTGTAGCTGGGCAGGCGCACAATGCGGATCTCGTCCGGAGAAAGCTCTGCGGTAATTCTGCGGATATCGGAGAAGAGCCGTTCTTTTCCGTCTACGATGATCAGGGCGTCCTTGTCACCGTCGGGCGTAATCACGATCTTTTCGCTGCCCGGCAAAAGCAGGCTGGAGGTAAAGCTACGAAACGCTACGTTGGATACCGGCGCCATGGGGGTAATCTGAAGCAGCCGCAGCCGGGGGTCAACGATACTGCCACCCAGAGAATAGTTGTAGGCGGTGCTTCCTGCGGAGGAGGCAATCAGAATGCCGTCGCCGGAAAAATTCTCGATAAAGCTTTCGCCGATGGAAAGCTTTAAATGAATCAAACTGCTGCCGTTCTGCCGGATCAGTACGTCGTTGATGGCCGGATCCAGTTCAAAAATGCGGGATGCGGCCGGTTGGACGTCGGCAGACTGACGCGCCGTTTCGTCTGTCTCATCGGCGGACTGGCACGCCGCTTCGCTTGCCTCATCGGCGGATTTGCACGCCGCTTCGCCCGCATCTGCCGGACCGCATTCCACCAGGGTACGGATGGTGCGGTAGCTCTGCAGTTCAAAATTTTCGCTGACGCAGGTTTCTGCGGCCAGCTCCAGTTCGTCTGCGGAAAACTCCTGGAAAAAGCCCAGGTGACCCGTGTTGATTCCCAAAAAAGGTACGTCCTTAAAGCCGGAGGCTTTGGCTGCCTGCAGGAAGGTGCCGTCGCCGCCCACAGAGATAACCAGCTGGGTTTCGTCGGTGCATTTTTCCTGGATAATGCAGCCTTTTTTCGTCAAAAGCGCCCCGATCTTTCGGGCGGTTTCTTCGGAGTCCGGTGTATTGTTTTTGTAAATAAAAATCGTCTTCATAACATCATTATTATATCACAGATTATTCACCGAAATTAAGCTACAAATATAGAGAAAAAGTCCCCAAAAGAAATAAAAATGTTATATAATTAGGATGATTTATTATGATTATTTTCAATGGAGGTATCTAGGATGGACGAAAATAAAGGATTTGAATTGGTTCTGGACGGCGTGGAAACAAAAGAAGAACCCGAAGTTCAGGAATTGGAAACAGTATTGGCCGGTGTGGATGCAGAGGCTGCAAAAGACGCTGCGCCGCTGGAAGTTGCTGTCGAGGTAACCGATATCGTTGCGGAGGACGCACCCAAATACATGCAGGACGTGCAGCTTACCGAAGCGGAGAGACAGATGGTAACGGACTTCTCCCAGAAGATCGATCTGCACGATACAAATATCGTTCTTGCCTATGGTTCTTCCTGCCAGAAAAAGATTGCGGCATTCTCCGACAACGCCCTGGAAGGTGTCAAGACCAAGGATCTGGACGAGGTGGGCGGCATGATTACCGACCTGGTAACCGAGCTGAAGGGCTTCGACGTAGACGAAGAAGCAAAAGGACTGAAGGCTCTGTTCAAGAAGAAGGGCAACAAGCTCTCCGCCCTGGTAAACAAGTTTGATTCCGCAGAAGACAACGTTAACAAGATTGTGGTCAATCTGGAAGGTCATCAGGACCAGCTGACCAAGGACATCGTAATGCTGGACGAGATGTACGCCGTGAACCTGGATTACTTCAAGGAACTGACTATGTACATTATCGCCGGCAAGGAAAAGCTGGAGCAGGAAAGAAATACAACTCTGGTGGAACTGCAGAAGAAGGCAGAAGAGTCCGGTCTGGCCGAGGATGCCCAGGCTGCTTCCGACTTCGGCGCACAGTGCGACCGCTTCGAAAAGAAGCTGGCTGACCTGGAAATCACCAGAACCATCAGCGTGCAGATGGCACCGCAGATCCGTCTGATCCAGAACAGCGACACCCTGATGGTGGAAAAGATTCAGACCACCATCAACAACACCATTCCGCTCTGGAAGAATCAGATGGTTCTTGCTCTGGGACTGGCTCACTCCGAACAGGCTGTAGCAGCACAGAAGGCTGTCAGCGAACTGACCAACGAACTTTTGAAGGAGAATGCAGAGAAGGTTCACCAGGGTGCCGTGGAAATCGCCAAGGAAAGCGAACGGGGCATCGTGGATATCGAAACCATTCAGTACACCAACGAGAAACTGGTCACCACGCTGGACGAAGTGCTTGCCATCCAGCAGGACGGTCATGCAAAGAGAGTTGCGGCGGAAGCCGAGCTGGCAAGAATTGAGACAGAACTGAAGAATAAGCTTCTGGAAATGTCTCAGCCCAAAGAATAAAGAGGAAAATCGATGAATAGCGGAAATAAAAAATCGGGCTTATTCGGCCTGGTTGCAGTGATTGTTGCATTTTTCATTTTAAAGAATCTGATTCCGGCGCTGGCGGTACTGTCCGTTTGGGTGATCCGGCTGGCGATTGTAGGCTTTGTAATCCTGCTGGCTGCGATTATTATCAGCGGGATTAAGAGCGGCAGCAAGGAGGATCCTACCGTAAACTCCTCCTCCAAAAACGCGGAGGGCGAGGTAAGAGCGCTTAGCTCCGAAGAGCGGCAGGCTTTAAACGAGGCTAATTCCGTGCTGGTTCAGATCAAAACCGCTGCGGCAAAGGTGCGGGACGATGAGATCCGCAGAAAAACCGCAGATATCAGCACGGTGGCGGACAACATCTTAAAGGTTCTGAAGAAGAACCCGGATGCGATTCATCCGACCCGCAGAGTTATGAACTATTATCTGCCGACGCTGAAGGAAATCATCGACAAATACTATAAGCTGGAGCAGAGCGGCACCGATCTCTCCGATATGCCGAAAAAGGTAAAGACCCACCTGGACGAAATCAAGGGCGCATTGGACAAGCAGTACAACAACCTGTTTGACGGCACCAAGCTGGATCTGACCGTGGATATGAAGGCGCTGAGCGTTTCCTTCAAGCGGGACGGTCTGGTGGACGAGGATTTTGACCCGCTGAAAACCTTGACCGACCTGACCACACCGGTGGTTCAGGCGGTGGCCGAGGCTGCGGAAGTGGTGGCGGAAACCGCGGAAGCGAATGTGGCCGCTGCGCAGGAAATTCTCGCGAAATCGGAGGCAGAAGAATAATTTATGCCGCGCGGTGTATCGGGCCCCAAGGGCTTTTTAACCGAAGAAGAACAAAATAATAAACCACAGGTGAGCAAGGAACTGATAGTCCGGATTTTGTCCTATTTAAAGCCCTATTGGTTCCAGTTCACCTTGGTGTTTCTTACAATTCTGCTGTCTTCGGTGGTGGGACTGCTTCCCTCCATCATAACGGGCAAAATTGTAGACGAAGCCATCGTGGGCACGGACCTGACGCTTCTGATCCGCCTGCTGGTGATGGCCTTCCTGGCCATGACCCTGTCTCAGGTGGTGGGTGTGGTGGAAAGCTACATCAATTCCTGGATCTCCCAGCGCATCATCTTCGACATGAAGAACCAGATGTACGACCATCTGCAGCACATGCCCCACAGCTTCTTTACCTCGGAAAAACAGGGTGACATCGTTACCCGGATGAACTCGGATATCTCCGGCGTGTCTTCGGTAATTTCCGGCACCCTTTCCAGTATCGTGAGCAACATCGCAACTGTTGCCACAACCCTTTTCGCCCTCCTTTCCATGAGCTGGAAGCTGGCTCTGGTGGGAATCGTGGTCATTCCGCTGCTGATTCTCCCCACCCGCTCCGTGGGCAAAACCCGCTGGCAGATGCTCAAGGACAAGCAGACGAAAAACGACGAAATGAACCAGCTGATCAACGAGACCCTTTCCGTGTCCGGATCCATGCTGGTCAAGCTCTTCACCAGAGAAGAAAAGGAATACAAGCGCTTCGTAGACCTGAACGAAGAAGTGACTCAGATGTCCTTAAAAGAGGCCAGAAGCGGTCAGTGGTTCCGGGTGGTTATGGGCATGTTTACCCAGATCGGCCCGCTGCTGATCTACTTCGCCGGCGGATATCTGATCATTACCCACATGGACAGCGCGCTGTCCGTTGGTACCATTACCGCCACCGTGGCGCTGGTCAACCGGCTGTACCGTCCGGTGGAATCGCTGCTCAATCTGGGCGTGGACTTCACCCGGTCTCTGGCACTGTTCACCAGAATCTTCGATTACTTCGATATGAAGAGCGATATCGAGAATCCCGAAAACGGTCAGAAACCGAACGTGGACAAGCAGGATATCGTGTACGAGCACGTAAAGTTTGCCTACGATTCCGAGAAGGAAATCTTAAAGGACGTGAACTTCACGGTTCCCGGCGGCAAGATGTATGCCATCGTGGGACCCTCCGGTTCCGGAAAATCCACCGTGGTCAACCTGATCCCCCGTCTCTACGACGTGACGGGCGGCAGCGTCAAGATCGCGGGTGTGGACGTCCGGGACTTCGATCTTTACTACCTGCGCAGCTGCATCGGCGTGGTCACCCAGGAGACCTATCTGTTCAACGGAACCATCCGGGAAAACCTGCTCTACGCCAAGGATGACGCCACCCAGGAAGAGATCGAAAGAGCCTGCAAGATTGCAAATATTCACGATTTTATCGTAAACCAGCCCGACGGCTACAACACCATGGTGGGCAACCGGGGCTTAAAGCTTTCCGGCGGCGAAAAGCAGAGAATCTCCATCGCCCGGGTCATCTTAAAGAACCCGCAGATTCTGATTCTGGACGAAGCCACCTCTGCCCTGGATTCCATCTCCGAAAACTCCATCCAGGACGCTTTGGAGAAGATGATGGAGGGACGCACCAGCATCGTGATTGCCCACAGACTGTCCACTATTCTGAAGGCGGACAGCATCATGGTGGTGAAGGACGGCGTGATTTCCGAGCAGGGCACCCACGAGGAACTGCTGGAAAAGGGCGGCACCTACAAAGAACTCTACGAGACTCAGTTCCGGATAATCCTGGACGAGGCCGGTGCAGGAAAATAAGTTAATAACAGGCAGCAATGCCGATACCCCATACCCAATACAAAATTCGGAGGAAAAAATGGACATTTCTGAATTATTAACCGGTGCGCTTGTAAACAGCAGCACAGTAAAAAAGGTTGCGAAGTCTTCCAACGTCAGTCAGGAAGAAACCAGAAGCATCATCGGTGCTGCAGCTCCCGCACTCTTAAGCTCCATGCTGGGCGGCGGACAGCAGCAACAGCAGCAGTCTGCAGGCGCAGGCCTTCTGGGCGCACTTCTCGGCGGACAGCAGCAACAGCAGCAGCCCGCAGGCGCAGATCTTCTGGGCGCACTTCTCGGCGGACAGCAGCAACAGCAGCAGCCCGCAGGCGCAGATCTTCTGGGCGCACTTCTGGGCGGCGGTCAGCAGCAACAACAGCAGCCCGCAGGCGCAGGCCTTCTGAGTGCACTTCTGGGCGGACAGCAGCAACAGCAGCAGTCCGCAGACGCGGGGCTTCTCGGTTCCCTTCTGGGCGGATTTTCCGCGGAGGATGATGACGACGATGACGACGATTACGAAGAACCGGAAGAAGACGCCACGCAGAATTCCCTTCTGACCTCTCTTCTGGGCAGCGGCGGAACCGCATCCCTGCTGGATCAGATTGCAGCAAAGGTCAACGTGGATAAAAAGACCATCAGTAAGGTTCTGATCGTTCTTGCTCCAATCCTTCTCAAGAAAATCGGCAAGCTGATCAGCACCGACACCTCGAAGGATGACGAAGAAGAAAAGAAGACCTCTTCCAAGAAAAAGAAGAAGCAGGAAGAGGAAGAACCGGATCTGGCCGGTTCGCTTCTCAGCTCGCTTCTGGGCGGCGGTTCCGGCAGCAGCAAAAAGAATGATAACAGCGACGCCATGGCGGCTCTTGTTACCGGTCTTGTAACCACAGCGGCGGCAGGTGCGGCGGCAAAGAAGAAGAGCGGCAGCTCCAAGAAGACCACGGCAAAGAAGACCGAGACTTCCGGCACTGCAAAGAAAACGACGGCCAAAAAGACCGGTTCGAGCACTTCCAAGAAAACCGGAACAACAAGCACCGAAAAGAAGACATCTTCTACAAGCACAAAGAAGACAACATCCACAAGCAAAAAAAACAGTAAATAAATTGCCAAGGGCAATTAATGATAAGGAGAACAACAATGGCTGAAGAAAAGAAAACCACAACCAAAAAAACAACCAAGGCTGCCGGTGAAGTGAAGCCTTCCACCAAGGAAGAACGCAAAAAGGGCGCATTGGGCAAGAGAATTACCGCCATTATTTTCTGGCTTCTGGGCATTGCCGCAGAAGTAGTTGCCATCATGCTGCTCAGCGGCTATATGTATAACAAGTGGGAGGAGAAAATTTCCACACTGACACTGATTATCGGACTGATTGTTGTCGACCTGATTATGGTCATCATCGGTTCCCAGTTCTGGAAGAAGGGCAACGACATCGACCCGGCAAAGAAGGCCGACAAGGTGAAGTTCTTCCTGCAGAATCA